>OMQY01000136.1 GCA_900313405.1 uncultured Eubacteriales bacterium | reverse complement strand
CTCTTCCTCGGTCATATCCTGTCCGCGTTGGAGACTGTTGGCTCTGATAACCTCGGCAGTCTTGGCAACAGCCTCATTGAGAAGGTCTTCAAGAAGAACTATATTTCCTTCCCTTGTAGAGAACTTCATATTCTTGAACTTGACCAGGCCGAACCCGACATGAACGCATTTATCGGCATAATCACAGCCTGCTTCACGAAGGACGGAAAAGACCTGCTTGAAATGCAGTGCCTGCGGATTACCAACGACATATATGTTCTTATCAAAGTTATAAGTCTCGTGCCTGTACATTGCAGCAGCAAGGTCTCTTGATGCATAAATAGTCGTTCCGTCACTCTTGATGATGATACAAGGCGGAAGATTATATTTATCGAGCATAACGACCTTGGCGCCTTCACTCTCGACAAGAAGCCCTTTCTTCTCGAGCATATCTACTACTGCCGGTATCCTGTCACTGTAAAAGGACTCACCGTTATAGTTATCAAACTCTACACCGATACGCTTATATAGCTTCTCGAAAACAATAAGTGACATATCCCTGAACTTCTTCCAGAGTTCGTATTCTTCAGGACATCCCTCTTCGAGCTTACGGAAATTCTCTCTTGCAGATGTTGTAAGAGAAGGATCGTTCTTCTCTTCCTCGTGGAACTTGACATAAATACGCAGGAGCTCTGTTATCGGGTCTTCGTTAAGTGCAGCCTCATCTCCCCACAATCTGTATGCGGTGATAAGCTTTCCGAACTGCGTACCATAGTCACCCAAATGATTCATCCTGACGACGTTATAGCCGAGCTTGGTGTATATTTTCGATAAAGAATTACCGAGGATAGTTGTAAAAGCATGTCCGACGTGGAACGGCTTGGCAATATTGGGAGATGAGAACTCAACGATAACCGTCTTCCCCGCACCTTCATCAGATGAACCGTAACCGTCACCGACTTCAAGTATCCTGCCGATCGTGTCCTGTGCAAGATATGCCCTGTCTATGTAAAAATTCACATACGGGCCGACATTTACAGGCTTAAACACACCGCCTGCCAGTCTATCGTCTGAAGCGATCTCCGAAGCGATGAGCGGCGGTGCCTTATGAAGCGTCTTAGCGAGGATAAAGCACGGGAATGCGTAATCACCCATGTCACTCTTCGGCGGAATCTCCATCAGACCGAATACGGTCTCTTCTTCTAATCCTGTTATATCAGCAAGTAAAGATGCTATCTGTGACTTATAATCCATAAGAACCTCCATTTCAATTCTATATATTATAATGCATGTTCCGGCAAAATAGAGTATAATTCTTGTGTTTTAAATATGAGGTGTTGTATGTTCGATATTGTAAGATTTGTTATAAGTATGCCTGTGGCATTTTTGATCACATATATCCTGCTCAAGTTCCTGCCCGGAGAGAGAGTTCTTCTCGGACATGACAGAGGACGTAAATTCGCCGAAGGCAGCGAGGTGAATATCGGTAAACCTACCGGAGTCGGATTCTATTTCGTTCTTGTATTTGCCGTAACCTGTCTTTCATTTGTCCCGCTGACATTGCGATTCGGATTGACAGTAGCTCTTATCGTCCTTTCCATGATCTTCGGCTTCCTTGACGACAGGTCAGCTGCTCCCTGGGGAGAGTATATAAAGGGTTTCCTCGACTTTGTCGTAGCCATCGCCGGAGGTATTCTTCTTGCCAAATGCTATGCGGTTATATCGATCACCGGGAACTGTATTTGCATAAACAGGACACTATATGCAGTCCTTGCCGTATTACTGATCGTCGTATCCATCAACGCCACAAATGCGACAGACGGTGTTGACGGTCTGTCAGGCACACTTACTATCCTTACCTTAGCAACTTTGACATCTTCCGCCGCGATCTGCGGAACACTTACGCTCGAGAAGGCGGCACCTGCCGTAATAATGATCTGTGTACTGTGTGCATATCTTCTCTTCAATCACTATCCGAGCAAGATGCTTATGGGAGATGCCGGGTCCAGAGCCATTGGCTTCTTTATTGCCTATTATGCGATCTCCTTAAACATACCTTTCGCTTATCTGATCGTAGGGCTTCCCTTCCTGATCGACGGAGGACTAAGCATACTTAAGATCACAATAGGCCGCCTTACAAGAAGAAAGATAATCATCTTTCCGAATCTGATCACTCCGATACATGATCACCTTAAGAAGAAACTCGGATATACGGTCCCCAAGACATGGCAGACAATAGTACTTGCCGCAGCTGTACTGGACATCATCTACCTGGCTGTAGTCTTTATCGTTGACAGGATATAACAGATCAGAGGAACTCGCTGAAGTCGTCCATAGTCTCATCAGAAGATGAGATCCCGGTATCAGATCCGGAAACGGGCTCGGCAGGTTCAACCGGCTTCTCTTCAACAGATGCCTCATCGACGGCACTCCCGGCTTCCTTCTTTGCACGGCTCTGCTCCATGGCAGCCTTCTGAAGAGCTCTTCTCTCTTCTCTTGCCTTACGCTTAGCTTCTTCCTCAGCCTCGCGCTCAGCCTGCTCCTTCATTGTCTTCTCGATCTCCAGACGCTTCTCCTCGCTCATCGTGTTGACATTCTCGGAAGCGCGCTGGCGAAGTTCAGTGAGAGATTCGGGAGCGATAACGGCATTATTCTTGATAGCTTCCATCTTACGACGGGATTCAGCCGCAGCTCTCTCCTCTTCTTCGGATACCTGATTGCCGAGTTCCTGAAGTCTTCTGATCTCTTCCTCGGTAGCAGGACCACGATCAAGGTCTTCGGCTAATGAGCCGGGCTTTGTCATTCCCTTTATCTCAATACTCTCAACACCGGGAGTAGAGAAATCCGATGCTGCATTTAATATCGTCTTGATATCAGGAACCTGAGTTCCCGGTAATACTTCATATTTCTTTTCTTCAATAGACATTTGTTCCTAAGCCCCCAGAATCTTTTATGTCATCAACAACTTCATTACAAGTATAAATATCAGGATCAGTTCTACAATAACTATACCATATAATATACGATTCTTCTTCTTAGCCTCGACAGGCACATTGGGTATCTTGTGTTCGGTCTCGGCAGCAGCCTTCTCGTTCTCACCCTTCTTGACTGTCTCAGGTTCAACCTCGCCGGTAACAGACTTTCTTGCGAGCGCCTCGGAAATGATCCTCTTAGCTTCCTTTACAGATGGGATAAGAGCATTCTGAAGATCTTTGAAAGTGTCCGTACTTGAAGGGAAAGCATCAGCCGATACAGGAAGGCTTCCGGCATCCGGACCCTTTGTATCTTCGATCAGCAAAACGCCAAAGGAAGCATCGTCACTGTTATTGCTCGCACCGACGATATGCTTCTCGACTATCTTTGTCAGATCTGTCTCGGCCTTTTTCCTTCCGCCGCGGAGAGTCTCGGCCATCTTAGCAACAACCGGCTTTACAAGACCAGAATTCTCATCATAGACAGAATCCTGAACACCGTCTGTCATAAGAGCTATAGCATGAACATCATCAACTGTAGTCTTTATGAATCTGAGATAATCCGAGGCATGAGATGCCGTTACAAAATATGTCGAAGACGCATTGGATCCGTTCTGCGGCATAGTTATGGGACTGATACCTGAAGGCGATATCCTGGCGATCATTCCGTCACCGATGTGTCCTATCATCATTCTTCTGCCTTTGATGGCGCAGAACATGAGCGTACATGACAGTCTCTCAAGAGAATCAAGCTGATGCTCCTCGATAAGTTCGGCAAACTTAACATGAAGCTGTGCAATGATAAGAGCCCGTACAGCAGCTTCTCGATTCTCATTATACAGAGCATCGAAATGTTCAGTTAAAAGATCACATATCGTCTTGACGGCACATGCAGATCCGAATCTGGCATGTGTATATTGCTTGCTCCCTGCTCCGTCTGCAACGCAGACAACACTAACCCCCCCGGCATTTACAGCCATTGAAGCATCTTCACACGGAACACCTCTGTGTCTGTGTTTCTGACCTGTTATCGTGATTGCCGCTACTTCAACATTACTCATAATAACTACCTGTCACGATCACTCTTCGATGAACTTGAAGAAGTCGTCAACATCAACAGATTCGCCCTCGGGCTCAGTGTTGATATTATAAAGAGCATCATCGCTCATACCTGACGATACAACAGAAGAACTGGATGAGCCTAAGAACTCAAAGAGCTTACCGAAGTCGCCGGATGATACGGAAATAGGCTCTTCCCTCTTAAGGGAAAGCCTCTTCAGGATGTCGAAGTCAACACTGTTACCGACACCGATATTAAAGATAACGAGCTTATCATTGGATTCAAGTTCGTTGCATGCCTTAATGGCAAGCTCCATATTCTGCATGGCATTAGGGCCCTGAGGTGCACCGTCGGTGATTACAACAAGCCAAGGTTGATAATACTTGATACCCATATCCTTGTAACCTTCCTTACGGGCATTAAGAAGCTCAAGAGCCGTAAGGATTCCTTCACCTATCGGTGTAAGTGTCGTGGATGCGGATATCTCAGGCAGAGATGAATCTTTTCCTATCTTACCGAACGGCATTACGATCTCAACTTTTGATCCGAAAGTGATAATAGCGATATCGGTTGCAGACCTCGTATCATCATTCGCTTTGATGGAAGCTATAAAGTTGGATAATCCCATATTCAACTGCTTGATAGGGTTACCGAGCATCGATCCTGAAGTATCAAGACAAAAGCATATAGGAAGCCTTCTCTTCGTACTGTTTCCAAAATCTGAAGCATTAAACATCTCGTTGCTTTCCATATTGATCTCCTCTTAATCAGCCAAAAAGGCCTTTCTTAAACTTTTTGAATAAACCGCTGTCCTGATCCGGATCAGGCTGCCTGTTAGAAGCACTCTGAGTCGGGACATTTCCCGCAGCCTTGGGAACATACTGCGAACCGGCCGGCTTAAACGGTGACGGCTTAGGCTCAGGATTGGTTCTTCCCAACCCGGATATTCCCCCATGGTAGACGTTCGGATCATCAGCCCCCTTAAACGGACTTCTGTATGAGACATTAACCGGCTGTGATACAGGCTTCTTTTCCACTGCTTCAGCCGTCATCTTATAGTCCATCTTCGGGAACACCTTATAGGCCTCTTCATCATCGATCTTATGACCGGCCAGTATCTCCTTATAGTCTACAACAGCCTCATACCATTCGATCGCTTCGATCCTCTCACCTTTGGCAAAGACAGAATAGAGCATTTTACGGATATTATCAGGCAGATACTGCCAGATATAATTATAACCGCCACGCGGAATATGTTCCTCATCGGAATCGTCAAGCGTATACGGGAAGTTACGTTCGATGATCTCTTCTCTTAAGGTCTCGGCACCGTTACGTGTAGCATAAGGATGCAGACCGCAGAAAAGGATACTGAACACGAGCATAGCGATAGAATAATCCTCATCCTGAAGCTTTCTCAAGAAACCAGCGAAGTTCTTCCCCCAGAGTGCAGGATCCGTAAACTCTTCCGTTCCGACCGGACAAGGCAGATTGCCGACCTGAACACTATCCATGTCGATCAGGAAGACCGAATTGGAGGAATACAGAAGAGCATTCTTGAGCTGGATATCACCTGCAACAATATCATGCATATGAAGATATATATATTTCTCAAGCAATTCTATCAATGTCTCGACGATATCGATCCTCTTCCAAGCAGGGAAATTATTAACGATGGCATCCGGACCGTCAAAAACGTTGCCGAGTGTCTTTCCTTTTCCCATTATCATAGTATAGCCGACAGGAATACCCTTATAGAACAACAGATCCTGCGGCCAACAGATACCTATACTCTTGATACCCATCGATACCATTCTTGTAAGTTTGCTCCAGCGAAGAGGAGTAATTACATTACGATGATATATCTTGGCAACGATCTTGGGGTTATCAGTCGTGAATACCATACCCTCGGCACCGCTGCTGACACGGGTGACCAATGTAACGGGCTTTTGTTTGCCTGTCATTACGGTATCACCGATATTACAGAAGACACTGGCATCAAGATACTTATTCTGAGAAGCCAGGGGACTTATTACGACCTGAGGCATATTATCCAGACAATCAGCGATATCATCATAAAGATCGATACCCTCTACCGACAGAATCGCAACGGCAGCTTTACCGCTGCGTCCATGCTCGAAAAGCCTCTTGATGAAGATGCTCCTTGAAGTCGTAACTATACAAGGCGAATCAAGAAGTTCAACCTTATCTATGAGATCAGAGAATCCTACAGCCTGGATAGTATGAAGTTGCTGATTGGCAAGAAGCAAGGAACAAAAATCCCTCATTGAAGAAGCTACGGAATAGTTCTTATCATCTGCCTGATGGATAACACAATAGTGGAGCAACTTAAAGTTCTTTCCTACATAGACCGGCTTACCGCTTCCGACAAGATAATCAAGGAACGCGGAAAAGAGAGATGTACCGCCCATCTCTCTGATTATCGAATAATCTACAACTATTGAATTGTATTTATCCGGCAATTCGAAAGTCATCATATGCCCCCACATAGAATTTCATTTAATTGTATCTTTAAAATGAATTACAAACAATGACTCTCAGCTAAATTGTGGCAAAATTAAGGTAATTTTGTTAATTATTCCTCAAAAAGCCTGAACAGATCATCATAAGTCTCACGTCTCCTCGAGAGCTTTACACTGCCGTCAGAGCATATCATGACCTCTGCAGGTCTCAGTCTCTGATTATAGTTAGAAGCCATAGAGAAACCGTATGCACCGGCATCGAGAACACAGACAAGATCCCCTGTCTTGATAACCGGCAGATCTCTATCCTTGGCAAGGATATCACCGGATTCACAGATATTACCCGTAACAGTTACGATCTCGCGCTCACCGTCTGCGATGACCTTATTATCCCTGATGATCTCAAGATCATGCCATGATCCGTAAAGAGTCGGACGCGCAAGGATATTCATACCGATATCCGTACCGGCGAACTTCTTGTCGGCATTATTCTTAACCGCATGGACCCTGCCGAGCAATACTCCGCCCTCACAGCATGTATATCTGCCCGGCTCAGTCTTAAACATCGGAACATAGCCTTCCTT
>OMQY01000162.1 GCA_900313405.1 uncultured Eubacteriales bacterium | reverse complement strand
GTGATCCTCAAGGAAGAAGTAGATATCGACGACGTTGACTGTCTGAACAAGTCTTTCCCGCAGCTGCGGAGCATCATCGAAAAGGAGATGAAGCCATGAGCATGAAAAGCATATACAGGGGCGATGTTTTATCACTCGAGATATACGGCGAGTCTCACAGTCCCACGATCGGCGTATTGATCGGAGGCCTGCCGGAAGGTGTAGTCCCTGATCCGGAATTCACTGCGGCACTGATGAAGAGGCGCGCTCCCGGTCAGAATGCATGGTCTACACCTCGTAAGGAGAAGGATGAGGTTATCTTCGAGGAAAATGAAGACGGTCGTCTGCACGGATATATCATCAACTCCAATACGAAGCCTAAGGACTATGCTTCGATAATGAATAAGCCGAGGCCTTCTCATGCGGATTATACTGCAGGGATCAAGTACGGTGATGAGGCTTCAAGGAGCGGCGGAGGCATCTTCTCCGGCAGGATGACGGCACCTCTGTGCATAGCCGGTTCTATCGCGCTCAAGGAACTCTCCCGTCGCGGAATAACCGTTAATTCGCATATAAAGTCTATAGCAGGTATCAGTGATGATTCATACTATGATCACGATGCCCACGATACGGGCTTTATCAATGCGCTCAAAGGCGTTGCGGGCAAGGAGTTCCCGACGGTCAGCGATGAGGCGGGCGAGAAGATGAAGGCAGCCATTGAAGCTGCAAGAATGGACCTCGACTCGGTAGGCGGCGTGATAGAGACGGTTGTTACAGGACTTCCCGAGGGTGTCGGAGGACCGATCTTCGACGGAATAGAAGGGAAGATCGCACAGATAATGTATGCTATCCCGGCAGTCAAGGGCGTCGAATTCGGTAACGGATTCGAGATCGCGGGACTTAAAGGTTCGGAGAATAATGACCCGTTCGGTTATGATGAAGAAGGCAACGTTATCCTTAAGACCAACAGATGCGGCGGGATACTCGGAGGCATAAGCGTAGGAAATGCGGCCCCGGTAGTATTTGACTGTGCTTTTAAGCCGACTCCGTCGATAGGCCGTAAGCAGCAGACGATAGATCTAAGTGAACATAATGAGACAACTATTACCATAGAGGGCAGACATGATCCATGTATCGTTCCGAGAGCGGTTCCGGTAACGGAAGCGGCTGCGGCTATCGCGATATGGGATATGCTCCTTAAGGAAGGACGGTAAATATGACATTAGAAGAACTGCGCATCGAGATCGATAAGGCTGATAAGGATATCCTCGCAGCGATCGAGAAGAGGATGAGCATCAGCAGGCTAATTGCCGAGCAGAAGAGACTGAGCGGGAAGGCGACCTACGATCCGGAGAGAGAGAAGTTCAAGATCGCAGAACTTAAGAGGCAGGCCGGAGACGAATCACGCGAATTCATCGAGGAACTCTACGGCACAATACTCGATATATCCAAGAAGCATCAGAATAAACCGCTGTTCGGTGTTCTCGGACGTAAGCTCGCACATACTTATTCGCCTGAGATCCACAGGCTTTTCGCACCGGAGGATTATATCTATACGATAATCGAGAGAGAGCCCGAGGAGCTCGACGAGCTTTTTGCTTCGCGTAAGTACGGCGGCTTCAATGTCACTATTCCCTATAAGCTCGAAGCTGCAAAGAGGTGTGATGTACTGGAGCCGGATGCCAAGCAGATCGGCAGTGTCAATACGGTCGTATTCGGCAAGGACGGAAAAACATACGGATATAACACCGATATCTACGGATTCTGCTATATGCTGAAGAGCGGCGGGATAGATCCTGCGGGCAAAAAGTGTCTTTGTCTCGGCCACGGCGGTGCAGCGGTTGCTGTGGAATTCGGTCTTAAGAAGCTCGGAGCAGGACAGATCGTATTCTGTGACCTGAATGACGAGATCAACTACGAGAATGTCTACGATCGCTGCGGTGACGCCGAGGTCATCATCCATGCCACCCCTGTCGGCATGTACCCCAAGGTCGATGCGGCAGTCGTTGATCTGTCGCGTTTCCCGAAGGTCGAGGCCTTCGCAGACGTTACTTATAACCCTTCGCGCTCAAAGATATTGCAGCAGGCGCAGGCTATGGGACTTAAGACAGCGGGCGGACTCAATATGCTCGTTGCACAGGCATACAGATCGAGCCGTTTCTTTGTCGGAGATAATGAGAGTGCGGACAATATTACGGCAGAGAACGAAGCAGAGATCAAGAGAGTCGTGGACCTTCTTCAGGGAAGGATGACGAATATCACTTTTATCGGGATGCCGGGATGCGGCAAGTCTACGCTTGCACGCGCGGTCGCCGGTGAGACCGGACGCGAGTTCATCGATCTGGACGATAAGTACACGGAAGTATATTCCGAATCACCTTCAACGACAATAAAGGAGAAGGGCGAGGACGCTTTCCGTGCCAATGAGACGGCAGTTGCAAAGGATGTACTGCCTCAATCCTGTAAGGTCGTATCCTGCGGAGGCGGTATCGTAACCCGTGATGAGAATTATTTCTGGCTCAGGGTCAATTCCCGGATCATTTATGTAAAGAGACCGCTCGATGTTCTGGCGTCGGAGGATCGTCCGATAACCGCAAGAGACGGAGTTGCCATAATATATGAGCAACGCCGTGAGCGTTACGAGGAACTGGCCGATATCACGGTCGAGGTCCCCAAGATGGACAGTCAGGAAGAGTTTGTTAAGGAAGCCATAAGGCAGATGAGAGAAGCGGGGGTGGAAGTATGAAGATACTTGTACTTAACGGTCCTAACCTGAACATGCTCGGCATAAGAGAGCCTGACATATACGGAAAGAAGACATATGCCGATCTCGTTTCCATGATCGGGGAACACTGCGCTTCCGAAGGGATAGAAGTCGAGTGTAAGCAGAGCAACAGCGAAGGAACACTGGTCGACTATATACAGCAGGCTTTTTTCGATAAGGTCGACGGTATCGTTATCAATCCCGGAGCATATACTCATACTTCTGTCGCACTGCTCGATGCACTGAAGGCTGTTTCCATCCCGACGGTCGAAGTCCACATCTCCAAGGTGGATGAGCGGGAGGCATTCAGACAGATATCATATGTCTCTTATTACGCTATGAAGACCATAATCGGCAAGGGATTCGACGGCTATATCGAAGCCGTTGATCTGCTGAAGGATCTGTCAGGCAAAAAGGAGGCTCCCGCGTCAAAGCTTCCCAAGGATCCGGTAATGCTCCTGAGCTTTATCAATATGAAGCTTCGTGACGAATATCCTTCACTTGGTGAATTGGCGGCATCTCTGGTCGAAGATGAAAATCAGATAAAGCAAAAACTGGAGTCTGTCGGCTATTTTTACAACGAAGAGACCAACAGGTTCGAATAATACGGTTTACGTTTACGAACGGGCGGTATTATAATCAGTTAGGTTAAACTAATCTAATAGAACAGGAGATATATTTATGAGACAGAAACCTGTAGTACTTATGGTACTGGACGGCTACGGAATCTCGGAAAGAGAGGACTATAACGCCATAGCGATCGCCAAGACGCCCGTTATGGATAAGTTAAAGAGCGAGTGCCCGTTTGTTCAGGGTAATGCATCCGGCCTTGCAGTCGGACTCCCCGACGGACAGATGGGTAATTCCGAGGTAGGCCATATGAATATCGGATCCGGAAGGATCATCTATCAGGATCTTACACTCATCACAAAGTACATTCAGGACGGCGTATTCTTCGAGAATGAGGAACTCCTCCGTGCGATCAACAACTGTAAGGAGAAGGGTTCGGATCTTCACATCTGGGGTCTCCTCTCCGACGGCGGCGTTCATTCTCACAACACGCATCTCTATGCGATCATCGAGATGTGCAAGAGAAACGGACTCGATCGTGTTTATGTTCATCCCTTTTTCGACGGAAGAGATACACCTCCGGCATCCGGTAAGGATTATCTTCAGGCTCTCATCGACGAGATGGAGAAGATCGGCGTAGGCAAGGTAGCATCCATGTCCGGAAGATACTATGCCATGGACAGAGACAATAACTGGGACC
>OMQY01000135.1 GCA_900313405.1 uncultured Eubacteriales bacterium | reverse complement strand
TCGACCTGCTCGTATGGCTGATGGGCAGTAAACCTGTCGAGGCAGAGGCTATGCTCGCCAAACGCCTTAGGGACATCGAGGCAGAGGATCTCGGGATGGCTATACTTCGTATGGATGACGGCTCCCTCGCCTCTATCGAAGGTACAACTGCTACTTCCGATAAGGATCATTCGGCTATGTTCACGGTCTTCTGCGAGAAAGGTGTCATAAGCCTGGGACTCCGTAAAGGGAAGCCTTCGCTCAACATCAGGAACGGAAAGGGCAAGAAGCTCAACGGCAGATATATTCGCAGACAGCTTAAGGTCGGCGGTATCTCCTCTCTCCTTAATGCTCTTAATCCGCATACAGGCATCTACAAGGATTTTCTTGAGGCTCTCGATGGCGACAGGCAGCCGCTTGCAGACGCATATTCGGGATATACATCCGTTGATACGCTTATGGGGATCTATAAGTCGGCTCTTACTAAGCAGGCAGTTAAGCTCCCCTTGGATGATGATTTCAGTAGTAGTGATATGGAAGATTTTTTCGATAAATAAACCGAAAGTGAGGTAACAGACATGAAAAGCCGTAAGATCACCGCAGTTATCCTATCCCTCTGCTTAGCAGCATCTCTATGTGCGTGCAGTAAATCGGGCGACAAATCCGACAATACAGATGAGACAGCTGCCGACACAGAGGCAACTGACGACACAGATGTCGCCAATGATAAGGATGCCATTCTTGCTGTCGCAGAGACTGCAGTTCAAGCTATCGCCGCCGCAGACAAGGACACCATACTTGATGTAGAAACAGGTCTGAGCGATGAGTACAGATCCGTCTTGGATCGTACGATCCTCTGGATCGAGACTGACAGAGCCTTTAAGATGGTACTTGACTCCATGGCCTGTCAGGTCGACAGTTACACATTTGACGGAAACATGGTCGATGTTGAATTCACTACGGTCGATTATGAGGATATCTTCAACTCTAATTACCACGAAGACACGAGCGAAGTCATGAACGATCTGGCCGTCGAGGAAGGCACGTTGACGATCATCGTTACCATGGAGTTCGAGAAGATCGGAGACGAATGGAAAGTCTCCAATATGGAGCAGGTACTCACCGATGCATATGCGTTTACCGATCCGGGCTATATCCTGACGACAGATCTTCACGGTGATGCGTAATGGATTAAAAATATCAAAAAGAGTGCTTGACATCATGTGACTCAATGGTATAATCATTAAGTCGCTTGAGACAAGCACCTTTAGCTCAGATGGTAGAGCAACTGACTCTTAATCAGTGGGCCCCGGGTTCGAGTCCCTGAAGGTGCACCAAGACAAAGGCCTCCGAGAGATCGGAGGCTTTCTTTATGTCTATATTGTCATTCCCTGTTATTTGAATATGATATCGAAGCTCTCGTTATACTTAACACCCTTCTTCAAAGGCAGCTGAGAGATGTTCTCCGCCGTTCTCTCGATCTCCTTCGAACAGAAATCGAGGAAGAGTTCACAGTAGTCATTCTGGAGCAGCTGCTCCTCGTGAAGGAACTCGTTCATCTGCTCCGGCGTATAAGGCAATACGGTAAATTCAAACCTGTTGTTGCCGGACTGCGGTACTCGACGGAACTCGAGAGTCTTGCCTTCCTCCGATATAAGCTGCATAGCGGACGTATCACAGTGAGAACTGTTCTCGGCAGGTCTCGCATAAGGGTGATAGATCTTATCGGCACCTGCTGCAAACAGACCGAAGCGTGTAGCATTCTTACGGTCGTAATATGACTCACCCGGGCCTCTTCCGTACCACTTACAAAGGAGATTGTCCTTGATGATCGGTACTCTGAAGCCGTAACGGACCAGATTATAGTTAGGCGTGAAGCTGAGCGTCAGCCTGATCTTATCTGCAGAAGCCATCTCATAGCAGATAAGGATATCGTCCTTCATGGCAAACGACTTATATCTGGAGACATATGTGAACTTGCCGCCTGCGGTACTGTACCTGCTGCCGACGAACTTCAGCGACTCCTGTATCTCTTCATAATCGCTCTCCTTGGAGAAGATCGTACGTGC
>OMQY01000114.1 GCA_900313405.1 uncultured Eubacteriales bacterium | reverse complement strand
GGTTATAGGCTACTTCTCCCCCAAAATGACTTCCGCCAGTAATAGTCTTATCAAACCAATATAGTGCATATGGACATGCATAGAGAAGGACCTGGTTTATCCTCTTGTTATCAAACATTTTATTCCATGCAGCAGTCTTAGCTTCCTTAGTAAGCCTTCCGCCGGAGCTGAGTGTTGTAAGACCAAGTTCTTCAGCTGTAAAAGAGGACTTCGGAAGATCTGCGATCGTGATATCGATAACCGTAGAAGTGACAGAACCGTCTGCTATCTCACGGACTTTGTCATACAATACCTCAAATATCGTAAGACTGTTCTGATCATCTCCGAACAGTTGCTTATAGGCATAAGATGAATTTGAAGGAACGGTGTTATCGTCCGTCAGGACACGTGCAATATACTCTTCAGCCAGATAGTCATTCTCATCGTAATCTTCATCTGAACTGTCAGTGCCGGTAATTACGGGCTCCTCATCTGCGAGGAGCTTTGAATTGTACCCGGCAGCAACGACTGAACCGGCGGAGGCAGAAATATAACCCATGAGAATAGATAAGGTCAAAAGGATAGATGTAAGACAACGCCCTCTTCGCATACTGCCACCTCCCAGGATAGATTCTATACTGACATTATACAGCATTTTCGAGAAGAATGACCTCTCAGAGAAGCCCCGATCATTACATTGAATATACTTCGTCAGCCTCCGGGGGCGTCAGCTCGCGGATCGTACCGTCAGCATCAACTGTCTCATAGCCGCTCTCGATGAACTCGCCTATTACAGTTGCCCGGATGTCCTCCGCTTCGAGAGCCGCACACACACGGGATGCTTCGGGGGTCGCGATAAGCAGTGAACCCGAGGATATCAGCCGGTAAGGGTCGATGTCCATAACACGGCAGATCCCGGAGGTCGCCTCTGTCATAGGGACTGACGCCTCATTGATACGAACACCGATTCCGGAGAAATGAGCCATCTCATATGCGGCACCGAAGACGCCGCCTTCTGTAACATCATGCATAAGGCTTACAGCGCCGGTCTTGAAGCCATACTGATTGATCTCTCCGGATGAACACTCAAGAGCGCCTGCTATCGATCCTTCGGGAACTACCGATATCAGTTTGTCATAGCCGGCAGCTTCCTCGATCAATTCTGCGGATATCTTGCCTTTGAGCTTAGAATAATGCTCCTTGGCTGCTATATACGAACCTTCGATCCCGCAGGTCTTGGTCAGGATGAGCTTATCTCCCTCGCGGGCCTTCCCTATCGGGACTGGATGATCCTTTGTAACGATACCGAAGGCTGTTGTGATAACAACAAAAGTATTTACCGAATCGGATACTTCAGTATGACCACCGACAATGTCGACTCCAAGAGCTGCAGACTCTGAAGAAGCCTGATCTACGATGGTGCGCAGATCCTCCTCAGATGCCGAAGTCGGAGCAATGATAACGAGCAGGATACCGGAAGGTCTGACTCCGCAGGCAGCTATATCATTACAGGATACGTGAACAGCAAGAGTTCCCGCCTGCATACCGCCTGCTGTTATGGGATCGGAAGAAGTAACCATGAGGTTTTCTCCTACCCTGCACCATGCACAGTCTGCACCGATACCCGCACCGACCAAAGTGTTCGATGACAATGCCGGCAATTTGCTTAAGACGATGTCGTTAAGCTGCTCGTTTGTTAACTTGCCGGTCTTCATATCTCGATGATCTCCACATCAGCTACACCTGATTCGACCATAGCGGCGATATCGAGATCTTTCTCTGCGAACTCGATATCCTCGTGCTTCGGATGTGTCTTCGGATGCTTCGCAACGAATACCGTACAGCAATCCTCATAAGGAAGGATCGACGTCTCAAAGGCACCGATCTTACGTGACAATTCACAGGTTGCTTCTTTGTCCATACCAATAAGAGGACGCAGGATAGGCATCTTTACGACTTCATTAGTGATCCCGATTGCTTCGAGCGTCTGGCTTGCGACCTGACCCAGGCTCTCACCGGTGATCAGACACTTGGCTCCGGACTTCTCGGCCAGCTTCTCTGCGATCTGGAGCATTACTCTTCTCATAGTTATCGTGAGCATATCCTGCGGACTGTTCTTATACATATCCAGTTGGATCTGTGTAAAGTTGACAACATAGAGATTCATCCTTCCGGCGAACCTGGATACTATCTTAGCAAGATCAACAACTTTTTCCTTAGCCTGTTCGCTCGTGTACGGATATGAATGGAAATAAACGGCATCGAGCGTCATTCCGCGGCTGGCCATCATGTAACCGGCAACCGGACTGTCAATACCGCCTGACAGGAGGAGCATCCCCTTACCTGCTGTTCCGACAGGCAGACCGCGATGTCCCATAACCTTACCGGCATAAACGTAATTATAATCCCTTACCTCAACATTAAG
>OMQY01000184.1 GCA_900313405.1 uncultured Eubacteriales bacterium | reverse complement strand
GCAACAGATACCGTCTCATTCTCGAGGTTCTGCGCGAGTCCGACGCTTCCGTCTTCGAATTCAAGGAGCTCGGTCGCCATACAGTTACGAAGTCCGTAGACACTCGCGATACCGTCACCTACGAGCACGACCGTACCGGTCTCGGCCATATCAACGCGATTCCTGTAATTACGGATCTGTTCCTTGAGTATATTACTGATCTCTTCAGGTCTTCTTGCCATCAGCTCATCACTTCCTTCATGTTCTTGAGTCGACGTTTCAGGCTTCCGTCGAAGCTTGTTCCGTCCATATCTACGACTACGCCTCCGAGGATAGTCGGATCTACTTCATATCTCATCTCGATCTCGTTACCTGAGATCTTCGTAAGCTTATCCTTAAGCTTGGCCTTCTCCTCATCCGTCAGTTCGACTGCGCTGGTAATATGCGCGACAGAGCGTCTGACTGAGAGGTTATAGAGCGTCTCATATTCCTTGATACAATCATCGAGCCTTAGAACAGCCCCGTGTCTTGTAAGTATAGCCAGGAAAGATACGGCAAGTTCATGTATCTCCCCCTCGAAAGCGGCGTCTATCGACGCCAGGCGATCATCCATGGGTATCCCCGGAGCCTCAAGGAACGCTTTATACTCCGGCGTATCATCCATTGCACGGCGGATATAGCGAAGCCCCTCGCCTACTTCAAAGGCGGCATCCTTCTCCCTCGCAAGCTCGTAGAGCGCTATGGCGTATTCCTTACCGGAGCCTGCCATCATTCTTCTCCCAGATCATTGATGAACGAATCAATGAGATCACGATGATCTTCGGTCTTGATCTCTCGTTCTATGAGCTTCTCGGTAAGGGATGTTGATACATCGATTATCTCTTTCTTCATAGACGCTTCGGCCTTCTTCTGTTCTCGCTCTATCTCTTCCTGGGCGCGACGCATCATACGGTCGGCCTTTTCGCGCGTCTCGGCAAGCATCATCTCGTTACGCTTGTCTGCGTTGGCAACGCTTATCTTAACGAGCATATCCGAATCGGCCTCGGCTTTATCAAGCCTCTTCTGCCACTGGTCTCTTATTATGTTCGCATTATTGTTGGCGATCTCCGCCTCGGCATACTGAGACTCGACCTCAGCACGTCTCTGCGCGATCAGATTCCTGACAGGCTTATATAAGAACCTGCGAAGGATCAGATACAGGATCGCCAGATTCATGAACGAGATAAGGATATCCCACAGATTGATCGATATTACATCCAGTGTCGGCATCGTTTGTTCCTTTACTCAACAGCGTCCAGAAGGATATCGACAAATCTTCCGGGAGCAACGAAGATCAGCAGAAATGCGATGATCAGGGCATAAAGACCCGTCGTCTCCGCTACGGCACAACCCATGAGCATGGTCGTCGTTACTTCGCTCTTGCACTCGGGCTGACGTCCGATGGCCTCACACGCCTTCGCTACGGCATTACCTTCACCGATACCCGGGCCGATACCCGCGATCATGGCACAACCTGCGCCGAGAGCACAGCCTCCCAGAATAATACCAATTGCCAGTTCCAACATAATTCTCTCCTCCTGTTATAAGGTTTCTTTGGCCTGTTTCTTTTGTTTACGTCTATTATAATCATCCTCGGCAAAAGCTCCGGATACATATACCATCGTGAGCATAGCGAAGATAAATGCCTGCAGACATCCGCTGAACACATCAAAGTACACCGACAGTACACCCGGTATACCTACTCTGAAGAACGGGAAATCTCCGATCGATCCGAGAAGCTTCTCAGACAGCACGGTAAGGCCCGATGCCAGGATGACCGATATTACCGAGCCTGACAGGATATTACCGTAATGACGGAGCGACATGGATACCGGAGTCGCGATCTCACTGATAAGATTGAGCGGCGCGAGGAACGGGACCGGCTCACAGAAGCTCTTAAGATAATGGAGCGGTCCGCACTTCATCTTATAGTAAGTAATAAGGACAAATACCAATATTGCCCAACCTGCTACTACATTAAGGTCAGATGTCGGAGCGAAAAGCCCCACAAGAGACAAAAGACTCGAGAAAGCGGAAAGCGCGAGCATGGCGGCAATAAACGGGACAAATCCCATAAAGTTCTTTCCCATATTGGATCTGACGAGGTTATCCGTCTTCTCGACGATCCACTCGGCAATGATCTGTCTTCTGCTCTGTTTCCTCGTATTCATATTTCTTGTCAGATAGAGACAGAGGAAGAATATCGAAGTGATTACGAGCCATGAATTGACCTGAGCCTCGGTGATCGGCATACCGCCAAACGGAAGATCGACCGTAAAGAAGACATGAGCACCTGTAATGCTGATCCCGCTCGAAGCAGGGATGCAAAGCACCTTGATCGCGATGCCGGCAACAATGGGAAGTATTATTCCGAGAAGGAGCAGGATATCAATCAGCATCTTCCTCTCCTTCCTGCCCGTCCTCAGACTTAACAGGCTGCTCACCGTTCACGGTAAACCCGATCCCTACGAAAGGCCTTGCCAGGATGGCGATCCTCGGGAACAACAGAGGTATGACAGTGGCAATAAGGGATATGAACGGAACGACGCCGGCAATGACAACGACGACGAGCATCATCATCATCCTGTAGTTACGGGATGTCGCCATAAAGGTCCTGGCCTGCTTCTCATCGGCCGAGACAGCCTTCTGCACGGTAAGACCCATAAGGAAAAAGTTCATAACGGCAACAGTGCCGCCCAGGAGATTACCCCAAAGAACAGGCAGGCCCCATTTGCCGATGATAAGGAAAACCGCTTCCATCAGGGCACTCATAATGACCACAGATACGCCAATGTACAGTGTCTCACGCTTTACTGCAGTCTCAACCTTTGCCAACAGGACGGGCCCTCTCTTTCATATTTCCGTAAAGATTTTATATTTTTTCGCCTT
>OMQY01000134.1 GCA_900313405.1 uncultured Eubacteriales bacterium | reverse complement strand
TGAATCTGCGAGTCTCAGGATAAAGAGTATCCAGTAGGAAACAGTCAGTTCCCGGGCAAGGATACCGAGTCTGTTTACTATCGTCCTGCTCTCCGTTCTGTGTGCTATATCATAGAAGGGCTTAACTTCAAAGCCGGTCTCAAAACTGACAAGGAGTATGCAGACCACGATGGCCAGTCCGATCAGGACTACTCTCTTGGCAGGCAGCAGTTCCCTGCTGTCCGGTTCTTCGACGGCACTTATCGTACCGTTCTTAATGGACCATTTGACCAGGAGCTTGATCTGGATAAACCATAACAGGCAGACCGTAAGGTCTGAGAAAACGTCTACATAGGAGCCGTACTGAAGTGCAGAGAAGAATCCCCGCAACGGCGAGACCCAAAAAGGCGTGAATACCAGAAGTACTAACGCCAGAATATATTCCGCAGAGCTAAGCGCGTATTTTTTCATTACAGTTGTCATTATCTTATTCCCGTTTATATCAACCCTGTTTTAACCAACCTTGTTATTTATACCAATATCCGATGCAAATTTCCACAGACTTTTCGATGAGAATTAGGCAAAAATGTGTGATTGCATTGTGTAGTTTGCAATCTGACCGGCAACAGGATCAGCGTCTTGACAGAACAACAGTCACCTTCATCACGCCGCCTTCTGATTCGGCGTAGATATCTCCGCCCATCTTGTTCATGAGCTTCCGACAGATATAAAGACCCAATCCGCTGCCGGCTCTGTTACCGACATTCGAGCCTCTGAAGAAACTGTCGAAGATGTGATCGAATTCACCTTCCGGGAGCGTACAGCCGCTGTTCTCGACCGTGACAAGTCTTGATTCTTCTTCATCAGCGAACGACATCTTTATATATGCACCGTCACCGTATTTGATGGCATTCTCATATATGTTCTGGAAGACTTCGATCAGCCTGTCCGGGTCACCCTTAATGAGGATATCGCTGTAGTCTCCGATCATATGCTCCGTTCCGATCTGATCGAGCTTGTCCGAATAGTACTCTCTGATGTGATCGATAACAGTTGACAGATAGCACTCACCGTCTGTCACATTGAATTCAAGGAAATCATCCTTGGATGACGTGATCACTTTGGAGACGTAGGCCTCGATCTCTTCCGCGTCGGAATCGATCTTGGATGCGACATCCGTCAACTTATCCGCGTCTTTATAGAGTCCCTTGCGGATAGCGGCCGAATAGAGCTTGATCGCGGATATCGGAGTCTTGATGTCGTGAGACAGGGACAGAAGGAACATATTACGTTCCTTCTGAAGCTCGAGATTCATCCGCTCCTCTTCCTCCAGCTTCTCGCGCAGCATATCAAGTCCCCACAGGAACTGCCCGAAATACTTATTGCGGTTCTCCTTGAGAGGTATGGTCAAATGTCCCTTGGACAGTTCCTTCGGATAATCCGATATCTTGCTGAAAGTCCTGATCAAGGATATATAGAACCAGACCATAAGGGCAAGCGCCGTCAGGAGCATCACGGCGAGCGCTATGTGAGTTATCGTCAGAGCGGTCTTACGGGCCTGTGAAACATCGACTTTATACTCGATCCTGTATAATTGACCGTCGATATCTCTTATGGCACAGTGGCTGTTTGTCTCGAAGAAACTGTCTTCTTCGCCGTCATATCGGAAGACCCCCGTGATCGTGTCATACTTCGACGTATCGACTTCATATGAGGGGTCATCCGTATGCGCCTCGAGTTCTCTTACCGTTCTCTCGATCTCGATCTTATAGAGTTTGATCGAATCGTTATTCTTCCTGCGGACCGTAAACTCGGCCACGCCTGCCAGGATGAGCAGGATGACCATTATCACTGCACAGATGCGGATGTAGGATCTGCGGATGCTTCCCTTCTCTTCCAAATTACTCGTACCTGTAGCCCTTTCCCCAGACAGTGATTATCTTTGCCGGATCCTTCGGGTCATCTTCGAGCTTCTCTCTCAGCCACTTGATGTGGACCGTCAGTGTCTGAGGTTCCGAGTCACTGTCGGATCCCCATACCGTATCGAAGATATACTTCTTGAGCAATGTATGTCCCTTGTTCTCCATAAGGAGCTTCAGGAGATTGAATTCCTTGGACGTCGCGTCTATCGCCTTGCCGTCCTTATAGATGGTCTCCTGGATAAGATCGAGCCTGATATTCCCGTCGGTCAGCTCATCTGTCGCCAGACGTCTCTTGAATATCCCTTTGATCTTCGCTATCAGTATATCTATGTCATAGGGCTTCTCTATATAATCGTCCGCACCGGAGATAATGGCATTGAGCTTATCGTCTTTGCCGACCTTGGCACTCACGATTATTACGGGCGTGTTGGACAGTTTCCTCACCCTGTTTAAGATATACATTCCGTCTACGCCGGGGAGCATTATGTCCAGAACGACCAGTCTCGCGCCATAGGTCTCGTAGAGCTCGATCGCCCTCTCTCCGTTATCGGCGGTCGACACCACATATCCCTCGGCTCTGAGAAAGTCCGACAGGAGTTCGCTCAGTTCCTTATTATCTTCAACGATCAGTATATCCGTCATATCACCGTGTGCTTACCAGCCCATCTCCATAAGCCAGTTATTGAGGTCCCTTTCTCTGCCGCGCAGTTCGTTGTTGTTCCCGATCTTCCCGAGAACATGCTCACCCTTTATATTACCATCAACTATGTACATAACTCTCGTACATTTTGCAGCGACCTTAACATCGTGTGTAACGAGCATGATCGTCGCGCCTACCTGATTGAGCTTAACGATCTCGTCCATGACCTCGTCGGAAGCCGTGCGGTTAAGTGCACCTGTCGGCTCATCGGCGAAAATGACTTTCGGCTTGTTGATCATGCTCCTGCAGATGCATGCCCGCTGAAGCTGGCCGCCCGATACCTCATTTATATCGTTGTCGGCCGTCTCTTCGATCCCGAGCTTGTTCATCAGGGCGCGTCCCCTCTTCTCGATCTGCTTACGGCTCTCATTTGACTTGTTGCTCTTTACGGCCGGGAGGATGATGTTATCGAGGATCGTCAGGTTCTTCATCATATACATCTGCTGGAAGATGAAACCCATCTCATCAAGCCTTATATCCGCCATATCATTGGCACTCAAGGAAGAGAGCTTTTTGCCGTCGAAAGAGACTTCGCCTGCCGTCATCTTGTCCATGCCGGAAACAGTATAAAGGAGTGTCGACTTGCCTGATCCCGACGGTCCCATTATGGCGACCATCTCGCCCTCGGCTATGCTGAAGTTGACATTTCTCAGGACATTGTTCTGCTTCTTGTTTACCACATATGTCTTGCACAGATCTTTTACTTCGATAATATTGCTCATTTTGATTCTCCTTTACTGTTACTCGATATTGCCCATTGATTCAGAATTGATCGTTCTCATATAAAGTGATGTCAGGAACGCTGCCGGTATAACGACTGCTGCCATGATAAGCGGATAGACCACGAAGATCTCGACCGGCCTGATATCATAATCGATCCCGGCCACGGCTCCCATGACTGCGAAGATCCTGTCACAGACCAGATTGGTTACCGGTATGCACAGCAGTGAAGCTATGACCGAAGATACCAGCAGTACGATCACGAATCTCAGAGTGTGCTGTGCACAGATCGATCCGGTCTTGAATCCTATCGCCTTCATCAGTGCGATCTCCGTAGTCTCCTTGCTGATGAAGGATCTCTCCATCAGGATCGTTATCAAGGCTGATATGATAAGTGCGATCACCAATACCAGATCCTTGACGGAAGAGAGTGCCGATGCCGAATTGGTGCAGACATCAACATACTCTGCTCCGGTATAGACCTTATCGCTTCCGAATATCTCCTTGAGCTTCTCTATCCTCTCGGCTATGACCTTATCACTCGGATCATCGTCAAAGTCGATCTGGAAAGCAAGCGCGGATCCCGCCTCATTGTCTATAGTGGGAACATCCTCATGAAGTCTTCCAATACGTCCCAACTGATTCATGGATACGAATGAAGCGGTGATGATATACTCGTTCTTCTCTCCGCCTATCTCGATGATCACGGTGTCACCTATCTCTGCACCGAGCGAGTCCAGAATCTGAGGAGTGAATGCTACCTCGTTCGGATACTCGGGAGCAGTTCCTTCATAGTAAACATAGTCTGAAGCATGTGTGGCCTTGCTCTGCTGCATCAGGACGGTCATACGCTCGTCACCGAATTCGACAGGGAGTGAGAACGCGAGCTCGGCGTGCACCTTGCCCGGCATTCCGTTGTCGGCGAGAGTCTTTTCGATATCTGTCATTATATTCTCGAAAGCATCTTCATCATCTGATCCCATCGCGTCCATGATAAGGTCGGTCGAGTCATAGTAGGCATCACTTTCCGTTGCACCGAGAAGATACAGCAGCTTGTCACTCATCAGCGTGTTGGCGGCATTTGCCAGCATCGTGATCAGTATCAGACACGCAACGAAAGTAACCGTCATGCTGACATACTGCCCGGGCTTACTCGCCACATCATTAGCCGCCATGAAAGCATTGCTTCCGAGCTTACTCTTAGTCAGTCTCAAGATCGACCTGCGATGATAACGCTCACCTGTCTCACCGTTCCTGACCGCATCGATCGGGCTCATCTTCTTGATCCTGCGTGTGCAGAAATAGCAGAATCCCAAAATTACAAGAACCACGCCAACTGCGCTCAATATGCCGATGAGCACCTGGTCGTCATTGCCGAGCAGCATACTCTCCGAAGCATTCTTCAGGAGCAATTTCCCGAACGGGATCGCCAGTATATATCCGATAACGGCTCCGACAACAGATATGCACAGATACTTTATAAGATATAAGCCCCTGATCGGTCTGTTCTTGATACCCACAGCCTTCATTACGCCGATCTCACGGAAGTCCTCTGTCATGGTGAACTTGATGGTAAATGACAGCATCGTGAACGAGATCAGTATGAGGCAGATGCTTACTACCATCATAAGACCGGCTGTCAGCATCTCGATCATATAAGTAAGTCTCAAAGTGCTTACGTCAAATCCGAATACCACTCCGGACAATCCGATAGTGTCACGCTGAAGCTCCTTGACATCGTCAGACGATACGTAAAAGATCGCACCGTCATGTTTATTCCTTATATCATCGTTTGCCAATAACTTGCTTACATCGTTATCGCTCATAAGGAGCCTCGGATTACCCATAAGCGGAGTGCCGAGCAGCGCATCCTTTATATACCCGTCAAGCGTCAGTTCGAGCGTAGTCCCCTTGAGTTCGAGGATAATCGTATCACCGATATGAACATCGCTCGAAGTCCTGAATTCTCCGCCTGCATAGAAATGTCCCTCAGGGATCTCCGTAATGATCTCATCGTTACGATCATAATA
>OMQY01000031.1 GCA_900313405.1 uncultured Eubacteriales bacterium | reverse complement strand
GATGGTAAGAACGATCAAGTACTTCGCAGAGCTCGGCTAATAGCTGACTTAAGATGTATCCACAGAGCCGCTCCTTATGGGGCGGCTCTTTTTGTGGGGCGCGCGAATTGTGGTACAATCAACTCCGTATGACTGAGAATGGAATCCGGCGCCGCGTGGCGGCTTTTATAAAGAAAGAATCGGTGCTGTGCATAGCGATGGTCTGTGCGCTGGTGTCGCTTTTTGTCGCGGACTGGACGCCGGGGGATCTGAACGGATATATCAAGTGGAAGACCCTGTGTGTGCTCGCGTCGCTGATGATGGTCGTGGCGGGATTCAAGGAGAACGGAGTCTTCGATCAGGCGGCCGCTAAGCTGACCAGGTCGAGCCGGCGGTCGACAGGGTTTAACGGAGCGAACTTTTTGGTGCTGTCGCTCGTTTTGTTACCCTTTTTCGCTGCGATGATAATTACGAATGATGTTGCGTTGCTGACTTTCGTGCCGCTTGGGCTTTATACGCTTGAGCGTGTGAATATGAGCAACCTGGCGATCAGAGTGACCGTTTTGCAGGCTATTGCCGCGAATCTGGGGTCGATGCTGACGCCGTTCGGCAATCCTCATAATCTTGAGTGCTTCATACATTATGATATTCCCGTTAAGGACTTCTTCGGGACTACGCTGATGTTCTTCATCCTGAGTCTGGCGTTGCTGACGCTTGCATCGATCATAGTGGCTCACAATGCCGTAGCGGATGCGGTCGTTTATGAAGTGGGCAGTTCTTCGCTGAAGGCGGCCGGGGGTGAGCATGGGCCCGTAAAGAGGCTTAATATCGTATATTCGATCTTGGCGCTTATAGCGTTGCTTACTGTTTTTAATGTTATTCCCTGGTATGCGGTCTCCATGACAGTTATCGCACTGGTCGTGCTGATTGTCGACAGGAAGCTTTATGCAAAGGTTGACTGGTGCCTTCTCCTGACATTTGTGTGCTTCTTCATCTTCTCGGGCAATCTCAGCTCGATCGATGCGGTGCGTGATTCTATCGAGAAACTCACAGAGAAGAACACGTTCATCACAGGTGCGCTCACTTCGCAGGTCATCAGTAATGTCCCTGCCACGATCCTGCTCGAGCCATTTACGAATGACTGGCGTGCGCTCATGATCGGCACGGATGTAGGAGGTCTTGGAACGCCTATCGCCTCCATGGCTAATCTCATCGCGATCAAGGCTTACATGAAGCAGAAGGACAGCAAGCCGGGGCGGTTTATGGCAGAGTTCCTGATCATCGAGTTTGTTTTTTTCGCCATATATGTCGGATATTCGGGCCTGATAGGGCTTTATTGATAAAGGGTGACCACTATGCGTAAGATAATAGATGCTCATTGTCATATATATCCTTCCAAGATCGCCGAACGGGCGGTCGAGGGGATAAGGGATTTCTATCAGCTGGGGGATACTTTCAGCGTCGGCGACAACGACGGCACGGCAGAGACACTGCTTAAGATCGGAGCCCGGAACGGTGTCGTTCACTATCTGTGTCACTCGGTCGCGACTGTTCCTGCTCAGGTCAGATCCATAAACGAGTTCATCGCGGGCGAGCAGGCTGCTCATCCTGATCTTATCACCGGATTCGGTACGCTCCATCCTGACAGTGATGATATCGGGGCTGACCTTGAACATCTGATCGGAAGCGGGCTTAAAGGCGTAAAACTCCATCCCGACTTCCAGCAGTTCGCACTGGATGAGGATAGGGGATATAAGCTGGGCGAGATCATAGAGGCGGCCGGGATCCCGGTTCTCCTTCACTGCGGTGACAGACGTTATGAGAGGTCCAACCCTGCCCAGCTTAAAAAGTTCATAGAGGCTTTCCCGAACCTGACGATCATCGGCGCTCATCTGGCCGGCTGGAAATACTGGGAGGAGGCCGCCAGGATCTTCCCGGGGGCACCTAACCTTTACCTTGACAGTTGCTCCAGCCTGGCATGGCTTGATCGCGGGAAGGCTCGTGATATCATACGTATGTACGGCGCAGACAGAGTCATGTGCGGAACGGATTATCCGATGTGGAACATGGCGGAGGAGATCGGCCGCGTAGAGGCACTCGGACTGACCGAAGAGGAAGAGGATCAGAT
Organism: uncultured Eubacteriales bacterium; assembly: GCA_900313405.1. The sequence continues at coordinate 2,806 of OMQY01000031.1, read as the reverse complement.
CTTCTTCGGGACTGCCGCGAAGCTCCTTAATATCGGGAAGAGGACAGACTATAAATGATCACACTGACCACGCATTCAGTCGAAGAGACAGCAGAATTAGGCAGAAGGCTCGGGAAGAGGCTCAAGGCCGGTGATGTCGTGGCACTCGACGGAGACCTTGGTGCCGGAAAGACTGCCATGACGGGCGGCATTGCAAGAGGCATGGGAATAAAGGGACGCATATCGAGTCCTACATTTACTATAGTGAACGAGTACCCCGGGGAGCTGACACTCTACCATTTTGATACATACCGACTCGCAGACGAAGAGGATTTTATCGCCGGCGGCCTGGATGAGTATCTGGGAATGGGTGGCGTTTGTGTTATAGAATGGAGTAATATTATTGACGGATTACTTCCCGATGATACGATAAGGATAGAGATCACCGGGACAGGCGACGTGCGGAACATCAAGATCGATGCGCCCGAGCGGATCGAGTCGGCCTTGAGTTAAGAACAGGATAAGGGAGATACGATCAGATGCTGATACTGGCGTGTGATACCAGCAATACTACATGTTGTGCGGGCGTCTATGATGACGGTCGCGAGATCGCTTATGAAGTCAGCTTCGAGATGAGGACTCATTCGGAGACTTTTATGCCGCTGCTTCACAGAGTGATGGAAAAGGCAGGGATAAGGCATTCTGATCTGGATGCTTATGCGATCTGTGTAGGTCCCGGGTCTTTTACCGGCATAAGGATCGGTCTGTCGGCAGTAAAGGGAATGAGTGCGGCCTCGGGTGTTCCCTGTATCGCGGTGTCTTCGACGGAGGCACTGGCCAGGAGCGTGACGAATGTTGTTCACCCGGAGGAGAGGACCATACTTGTGCCGGCATTCGATGCGAGAAATAAGAGAGTTTTCGCCGGGGTATACAGTAATCATGACTACGAGGTCAGGATAGAGGAAGGCGCTTATGCCGCAGATGATCTCGCGGATAAGATCGCTCTGTTGCCTGATGTGATGAAGAGTAAGCTGATCGTTCTCGGAAGCGGGGCCGAGGCGATGAAGGAGGCGCTCTCCGGTAAGCTCGGCATCAATGCCGACTATGCCGCAGGAGCAATGATAATGCCCGTCGGTATCGATGCGGCTGCGAGAGCGGCAGTAGAGAAGACCCGCGGGACAGCCATACAGGATGCGGCTGCGATCAAAGCATCTTACTGCGCAGTATCCTCGGCAGAAAGGTACAGGAAACCCGTATGATCAGAAGAGCGGTTATCGAAGACGTAGGAGCGATCATGGCGCTGGAGAAGAGCTGCCTCAGGCATCCTTGGGAAGAAGCTGCTATCAGGAATCTCATCGAGTCCGACCGACAGATGGCGCTGGTCGATGAACGCGACGGTAAGGTCGTCGGCTATATCGGTTTCTCGTGGGTCGAAGATGAGAGCGAGATCGGCAACATCTGTGTTGATAATAACTACAGGAGACGCAAGATAGCGACCGGGCTTCTTGAAGAGACAGAGCGCGAGGTCGCTTTTGCAGGTGCCAATAATCTTTACCTGGAAGTAGAGGATTGTAATGTTGCCGCCATGTCTTTGTACAAGAAGTGCGGCTTCATAAAGTTCATGTCCAGGAAAGACTATTACGGCCCCGGAAGGAATGCGGAATTGTACTGTAAAAACCTCAAGGAATTCAATTGTGAAATATCAACATAATAGGCTGTCATGCCTCTTATCGTTTTAAGTTAAAAAGTCGAAAATGCTTTGCACCCTATCCTTGTTCATTGACTTGATATATGAAGGTAAATATACTTATCTCGGTTAATGTTATTAAGCATGCATACTATCACGGAGGCATGAGATGATCGAAGGCAAAGTTGTTTTTCAGTGTGAAGAGAATCTGACCTTGGCGTCAGTTGCGGGATTCGTCCAGAAGTCCTCTCAGTACAGAAGCACGGTATACCTCATTATCAACGGACGCAGAGCTAATGCCAAGAGCATGCTCGGTGTAATGTCTCTGGGGATCGAGAACGGTTCCGAGATCGAGATCAATGCTGACGGTGACGATGCCGAGTCGGCAGTTAAGGAACTTTCCGCCTATCTTAATGACCCCAAAGTTTGATACAATGATCGCATGAACGGGAATGCGTTTGATGCGAGATTAGATACAGTACCTGTAAGTCCCGGAGTTTACCTGATGAAGGATGCTTCGGGATCTGTTATCTATGTCGGAAAAGCCAAGCGGCTCCGGAACAGATTGACGTCATACTTCGGAGGGAGGCCGATTGGCAGCCCCAAGGTCGCCGCGATGGTATCGAACGTTGCCGATTACGAGTATGTAGTCGTCGGAAGCGAGTCCGAAGCACTCCTGCTCGAAGCTAATCTCATCAAGCGATATAAGCCCAAGTATAATATCCTTCTGCGTGACGATAAGGGATATCCTTATGTCTGCATTACTCTAAATGAAGAATACCCGCGTGTCTTCAAGGCGTTCAGACCCGATCCGAAGGCGCGTAAGGCGGGGGCGCTCTACTTCGGTCCCTATATGAATTCGGACCTTTATCACACACTTAAGGCGATAGGCGACATCTTCCCGCTCAAGCGCTGTTCCAAGGTCCTCCCTCGGGACATAGGTAAGGAGAGACCGTGCCTTAATGCCCACATCGGCAAGTGCATGGCGCCATGCAGCGGCAGGGTAAGTGCATCGGAATACAGAAAGATGATCGGTCAGATCGTGCTGTTTTTCGAAGGGCAGTATAACGGTATCGAGAAGGAGCTCAAAGAGGAGATGGCACAGGCGGCCGAAGCACTCGACTTCGAACGGGCAGCGGT
>OMQY01000133.1 GCA_900313405.1 uncultured Eubacteriales bacterium | reverse complement strand
GAGATAGAGTTGGCAGGTATTCTCGGTGACCATGTTGTAAGCTCAGGCTTTACGGGCGTCGAATATGATCAGTCGACCAATACATATACCGATACTTCAGTTCTTGAGTTCAATATCACTCTTGATGAAGTTGGAACGGAATTCGAATGGGAATACTACTATTCCTTCGATGCTCCTATATTCCTTGATGATTCCGATCTTCTTACAAAATCTGAAGGTGAATCCTCGATCTCTGTCACTGTTACGTATCCGAACACGGATGAGATCTTCGATGACGGTGAATATACGATCAATGTCTATGACGGAGAAGGTAATATCGTATGTTCTGATGAGTGTCTTGTTACACATACTGAACCTGAGCCTGAGGTTCCTGCAAATGCCGATATGCCTTATTATGTAACTTCTTACGATTCGCCTGCTTCACTTTACGGTTCAAACATTATCGTAAATGTACCTTCCGGATGGCGTATCGAGCCTACTGACGGTGATTATCTCGGTGTCCCGGAGCATAGAGATAATACTTATATCCAGAATGCCGTTATTGTTATATCTGGCAGAGAGGGTATCGCTTCAGTGACATACCTTACCGCTGACAGCTACAGCACCTTCCAAAGCGATATCCAGTCAAGGGCTGAAGCAATGCAGGCAGGTGCGGTTCGTGACGGTGAGACCATATCTTATTCACAGGTCGAAAGAGAGATAGCGGGACAGACTGTAATATGCTATGACTCCTATATTTCCGGTAACGGCGATGAGTACTACAGTACGATGTTCCTTATCGATATCGGTGACGGTACCGGCTATGTCGTTTTGTTCGGCGGAAGCAGTCAGGGCATAGAACAGTGTTGTGCATCTTTTGCCGTACAGGAATAACAGCCTCGTGACTTAAAACTGATTTAATATATAATCAGAATATGGCTTACAAGAAGAATACAACTTCGGAATATCTTGATTCCAAGGGTTTAAGCGACCTGATAAAGAATGATAACGGTGACCTTAAGCTCATTCTTATCTTCGGTGAAGAGGATTTCTTCATCGAGAAAGAGATGGAGATCATTAAGAAAAAGTACCTTTCTGAAGGTGCCGAACAGATGGATTACGTTAAGTTCGACATGGCAGGGAAGGAACCTGATATCGAGAAGATTCGTGAGAATCTGGAGCTTCCTTCCTGGCTGTCTTCTAAAAGGATAGTTGTCGTAGCTGATTTTTCCATACCTTCTGATACTGATGAGTTTGTAAGCTTACTGGCATCGGTTCCGAACGGAAGCTTGCTCGTTTTTACGGCATCTAAGGTCGATAAGCGTAAGAAGTCGGTAATGACGGCATTTTCAAAGAATGGTGTTATCGCCGAGCTTAATTACCTTGAAGATGAGAAATCCGTTAAATGGATAAGTCATGTCCTGTCCAAGTCTTCGATCACGATTGATGAAGAGGCTGCTACCAGTATCGTATCCAGGTGTGATAAGTCCATGAGACTCATATCTTCTGAGACAAATAAGATACTTCTTTACTGTACAGGGACCAATACCGGACATGTTGATATAGGACTTGTAGAGCAGATATGTCCCCCCGATATCGGCGGATCGGTATTCAATATAACTGATGCCGTCGGTCAGAAGGATGCAAGAACTGCCCTTGATATCCTTAATAATCTGCTCATGATGAAGGAACCTACACAAAGGATAAGGTTCATGCTCATGCGCCATCTCAAACATCTTATTTGCGCAAAGGAGCTTGGCAACCAGTCTGAGATCGCATCAAGGCTTAAAGTTCAGCCTTTTGTTGCCAAGAAGCTCGTATCCCAGTCTTCCAGATTCAATATGGATGCACTTATTATGCTGTTCAACGAATGTTCAAGGGAAGACAGTGAGATCAAACACGGAAATCTTGATGACAGAAAGAGCCTTGAAAGCTTCATTGTCATGGCCTGCGGAAGATGATCTGATCCGGTCAAAACCTAAATGCCTCTTTATTGACTGAAAATCTCTCTTGCTTTAATATATATTAGTTAAATGCAAAGACCGCAGGAGGAGTATATTTTGAGCAAGATACAGATGAAGACGCCGCTCGTAGAGATGGACGGCGATGAGATGACCAGGATCGTATGGCAGCAGATCAAGGATATTGTTATCACACCTTTCGTTGACCTTAAGACAGAGTATTTTGACTTAGGTCTTGTAAACCGTGATGCTACTAACGATCAGGTTACTATAGATTCCGCTAACAGAACTAAGGAACTCGGTGTAGCAGTTAAGTGTGCTACCATCACTCCCAACGCACAGCGTGTTGAAGAGTATAACCTTAAGCAGATGTGGAAGAGCCCTAACGGAACTATCAGAGCAATGCTCGACGGTACCGTATTCAGAGCTCCCATCCTTGTTAACGGTATTAATCCATTCGTTTCATGCTGGAAGAAGCCCATTACTATAGCTCGTCATGCTTACGGCGATGTTTATAAGAATTCCGAGCTTCGTGTAGACGGCGCTGCAAAGGCTGAGCT
>OMQY01000132.1 GCA_900313405.1 uncultured Eubacteriales bacterium | reverse complement strand
GCCTGATCGAGGCAATGTACGAAGAGTATATGGAATTAAGCGAATAAACTTCAACGGCGTGCCCCATAGAGCATTCCGTTTTCTGAGCCGTTATCGTTCACGAAAATATCCTTTATCTGTTTGAGGTGCATAAAGAAGCATAGTAAAATACCTGTATAAAACAAAAAGGCGGGTATGTCTTATGGGTATGACGATGACACAGAAGATACTTGCTTCCCACGCCGGACTCGACAAGATATCAGCCGGCGACCTTATAGAGGCGAAGCTCGATATAGTCTTAGGTAATGATGTAACTACTCCGCCTGCGATCAAAGTTTTCGAGGAGATGGGCGCTCAGAAGGTCTACGATAAGGACAGGATCTGTCTTGTGCCCGACCATTTTACTCCTAATAAAGATATAAAGTCGGCCGAACTGTCCAAATGCATGAGATGTTTTGCAGCCGATCAGGATATCACGCACTACTATGAGCTCGGCACTAAGGGTATGGGCATCGAGCACGTTATCCTTCCCGATAACGGGATCGTCTTCCCGGGTGACACAGTCATTGGTGCAGATTCCCATACCTGTACATACGGAGCAGTGGGAGCATTCTCGACAGGCGTCGGATCGACCGATATGGCCTGTGCAATGGCAAGCGGACAGACATGGTTCAGAGTGCCCGAAGCTATCCGTGTGGAGTTGACCGGTAAGCCCGGTAAATATGTAACGGGTAAGGATATCATCCTTCACATCATAGGAATGATCGGCGTGGACGGCGCGCTCTATAAGTCGCTCGAGTTCACGGGCGCAGGCGTAAGGGAACTGTCGATGGATCAGAGGCTTACCATATGCAATATGGCCATCGAGTGCGGTGCCAAGAACGGGATATTCCCGGTCGATGATGTGACAGTCGAATACATAAAGAAAGCAGATCCCGAGAGATATGCCAAGGGTGGTTATAAAGTATTCGAGGCGGATGAAGATGCGGTCTATTCCGGGACCATCAGCATAGACCTGTCTGAGGTGCCTCTGACGGTAGCTCTGCCGCATCTTCCGTCAAATACCAAACGCGCTGCGGACGTTAAGGATATGAAGATCGATCAGGTGGTGATCGGATCCTGCACTAACGGCCGTTATGAGGATATGAAGACCGCGGCTGAGATACTTAAGGGCAAGCATGTTCATAAAGGTGTCCGTTGTATTGTGATCCCGGGTTCCATGAAGGTTTACAGAAGATGCCTTGATGAAGGCTTACTCGCGATCTTTGACGATGCCGGCTGCATCATATCGACTCCGACATGCGGGCCGTGTCTCGGAGGTCATATGGGAGTACTGGCTGCAGGGGAGAGATGTGTATCGACTACTAACAGGAATTTCGTCGGCAGAATGGGACATGTGGATTCCGAGGTCATATTATCGGGTGTTCCCGTAGCATGTGCTTCAGCAGTGGCCGGACGTGTAGCGGTTCCGGATGAGATCTGACGGAGGTGGGAGATGAAGGTTCAGGGAAAAGTTTTTAAGTACGGCGACAATGTGGATACAGACGTTATCATTCCGGCCAGATATCTGAATTCGGCGGATCCGGAGCATCTTAAGCAACATTGTATGGAAGATATCGATCCTGACTTCGCAGGGAATGTAAAGACCGGCGATATTATGGTGGCGACAAAGAACTTCGGATGCGGATCATCCCGCGAACACGCTCCTATTGCCATCAAGGCAAGCGGGATATCTCTTGTCATTGCATCGGACTTCGCGAGGATCTTCTTCCGTAATGCCATCAATATCGGACTTCCCATCATGGAATGCCCTGAAGCGGCAGAAGGGATCGCATCAGGCGATATAGTCGAGGCGGATTTTGATTCCGGAATAATAACGGATATCACGACAGGTAAGACTTTTACGGCAAAGCCGTTCCCTGAATTCATCAAGAAGATAATCGATGAGGGGGGACTGGTCCCTTATACTCAGAGTAAGCTGAAAGGCGGTAACTGATATGGCTGATAAGTACACGATAGCTGTAATAGGCGGCGACGGCATAGGCCCTGAGGTCACGGCATCGGCGGTCGAAGTATTGAAGGCTGTAGCAGCTAAGACCGGGTTCGATATTGATCTTAAGTATTGTAAAGCCGGAGGCTGCTCCATTGATGAGTACGGCATCCCGCTGACCGAGGAGACGCTCGATACATGCCGTAATTCGGACGCCGTTTTGCTCGGTGCTGTCGGAGGCTACAAGTGGGATAATGTCTCTCCTGAGATCAGACCCGAGAGAGCTCTCCTGGGACTTCGTTCGGGACTGGGACTCTATTCGAACCTGAGACCTGCGCTCCTGTTCAAGGAACTCGCATCTGCATCGCCTCTTAAGAACGTCGGTGAGATCGATATCCTTATCGTTCGCGAACTGACAGGCGGCATCTACTTCGGAGAGCATGGAAGATTCGACTCGGATGATGTTCTGCCCGACGGCACGGTCAAAGGAAAAGTTGCATATGACACGGAGGCTTATTCTGAGGCTGAGATCACAAGGATCCTTCGTGAGGGCTTCAGATACGCGATGGGCAGAAGGAAAAAGCTTACTGTCGTTGATAAGGCCAATGTCCTTGAATCCAGCCGTATGTGGCGTGAGATCACCGAGCAGTTGAAGCCTGAATATCCGGAGGTAATAGTCGACTATCTCTACGTGGATAATTGCTCGATGCAGCTTATAAACAGACCTTCTGACTTTGATGTTATCGTGACTTCCAATATGTTCGGAGATATATTGTCCGACGAAGCCGGAATGATCACGGGGTCGATCGGCATGCTGCCGTCGGCTTCTCTCGGTATGCCGGGTAAGCCCGG
>OMQY01000168.1 GCA_900313405.1 uncultured Eubacteriales bacterium | reverse complement strand
AATCAGAAGGCCGTATCACATCTTCTTTTGACACGGTCTGACCGTCGAGCAAGGCCGCTTTAAGCCTTACGGCGTATACGAATACACGAAGTTCCTGTACATAAGCCAGGTCCGGAGCACGCTTCCTTCCCGTATTCCCTGTCTTCTCAGGTCCTGAAGGAACGGCTGCCGGTCCGGCATCAGCGTTATTACCGCGTCCTTCATCACCGGCATTTTCCTTAACGGGCTCTTCCGTCGATACGGAGTTATCATAATTCATCCTGTCTGAGATATCGGCCTGCATATTGCGTCTTCTGTCGCGTTCATCCGCCATCGCCTGTTCTTTGGCGGCTGCTATCTCGGCATCCTTCATCCTGTTCAATACAGTCATATAGTTAACGCCGAGATACACGGCAGACGAAGCAGCCATCTTCTCCCGCTTGATATCATCGTAGATCCAGGATCCGTACATAATGATGTCATCCTGGTATTTATGAAGATCCAGCCCCGTGTCATCGGAATAATTGTCGTTATAGGCTCTGTCAGCCAGATAATCGTCTACATCCTTCGCCCTTCTTACGACCTCCGCGAACTTCTCCCGGCCGTTATTGCGTATATATTCATCCGGATCCTTATTATCCGGAACGCATGCGATCTTGATCCTTACTTTAAGCCCTGTCATCTTCTTCAGATAACGGAGCATCATCCTGATGGCTCTGACAGCCGCATTCTGTCCTGCCTTATCAGCATCGAAAAAGAAGACTATCTCATCGGCATACTTTGAAGCCAGTCTTATCTGAGCTTCAGTAAACGCCGTTCCCAGTGAAGCTACGGCATTATCGACTCCTGCCTGATGCATTGCAATAGCATCCATATAGCCTTCAACGATTATGAGTTTCCCGGTCTTACTCTTCTTGGCCACATTAAGTCCGTAGAGATGTTCCTGCTTCTTATATACAAGAGAATCCGGTGAATTTACATATTTGGGCAGATCGTCTCCCAACGTTCTTCCGCCAAAAGCGATTATGCTTCCGAATGCATCAAATATCGGAAACACAAGACGGCCTCTGAACAGATCGATAAGCTTGCCTGTCTTACGGGATACCGTAAACAGTCCGGAATCCTTCATCTCGTCATCGGTATAGCCTTTGCTTCTCAAGTGTTCAGCCAGGATATCCCACCCCTCGGGCGCATATCCGATGCCGAATTTACGGATCGTATCAGGTTGCAGCTGACGCTTGGCAGCATAATCTCTTCCTGCCTTACCGGCCTTGTCGTTCAGGCAGGCAAAATAGAACTTACCTGCTTCATTGAGCAGAGCGCGGACTCTTTCCTTACGCTGACGTATATTGTCATCGTTATAGCCGCCGGAAGTATCGGGGACCTCTACACCATACTGTTTACCGAGGAATCTCACTGCCTCGGGATAGCTGAGGTGCTCGATCTCCCTTATGAAGCTTATCGCATTACCGCCCTTACCGCAGCCGAAACAATGATATATACCTTTGTTGGGCGATACGGAAAATGACGGAGTCTTCTCGGAATGGAAAGGACAGACACCGAACAGGTTCTGACCTGTCCTCTTGGTAAAGGACACATACCTGCCAACGACCGACTCAATATCGGCCTTAGACAAGATCTCTTCGATCACGCTGTCCGGTATCATTCCCATAACGTCTCTCCTATAATCAAAGTCCCTTCTCGATATTATACGGGAAGGGACTTACAAAGGTCTCGACCTTCGATCTCGTTAATACGGGATCACTCCTCGTCTTCTGCCTTATCGGAAGCGGTCTCTTCAACTTCCTTCTCAGCCTTTGCCTTCTTGGCAGGTCTTCCGACAGGGGCAGCCTGCTCGGCGTTACGAGGTACTATGCTCTGGATGGCAGCCTTCTGATATGTAACCGGAGTATTGGCAGCAGATGTGTAGATAGTGATCTCATCATCCTTGATATTAGCAACAACACCGACAAGTCCGCCGATAGTCAGGATCTTATCTCCGACTCTCATAGTCTCGAGCTGCTTACGAAGCTCCTTCTCGCGTTTCCTCTGGGGTCTGATGAGTATAAACCAGAAAACCACAAAGAACAGCAACAGCATACCGATGGTCATGATATAGCTTGTTACATCAGCTGAAGCTCCTTCATCCGCAAGGATCATTCTGTACATAGATTATTCCTCCGATCGATCTTATAGATCTGTTTAGTTGATTATATATGATGCTTACCCGATCAGGCTCGCGACCACATCCTGCATAGAATAACATCCGGCGGGCTTTCCTACAAGGAACTTTGCTGCCGTCAAGGCACCTCTGCCGAATACATCGCGCTTCTGGGCGCTGTGAGATATCTTAAGGATCTCTTCTTCACCGATGAAATAGACTTCATGCTCACCGACGATATTGCCGCCTCTGATCGAGCTGATGCCGAGTTCCTTATGACCTCTTGACTTCATCTCGGAATGTCTGTCAAAGACATACTCGAGCTCGTTATTGGTCTCTTCATTGATGATATCGGCGATCATATAGGCTGTACCGGAAGGTGCATCGAGCTTCCTTCTGTGGTGTGCCTCCACGATCTCGATCTCATAATCAGGATAAAGGATCCTTGTTGCCTGCTTTACCAGCTCGAAAAGGACATTCATTCCATAACTCATATTAGCAGACCTGAATACGGGGATCTTATGCGATGCTTCAACGAAGAGGCTCAGGCACTCTTCATCAAGTCCGGTCGTACAAAGTACAAGGGGCTTATTCTTGGCGACAGCGAACTGAATGATCGCAGGTACGGCCTTGACATTGGAGAAATCGATTATTACGTCGAAGTCTTCTTCACACTCGTTAAGGCTTGTATATACCGGGAATCCGAGAGGCTCCTCGGGAACGATGATATCACCGCCTGCGACGATCGTATATTCTTCACTGTGCTTTACGATAGCTCCGATGACACGTCCCATCGCACCGCAACAACCGTTCATAAAGATCTTTATCATGGTCTGCTCCTTACTTTGCAATATGAGAGAAATCGTACTTGGAGAGTACGTCCTCAAGATACTTGTGATTAGCAGCGCTCATCTCGCACAGAGGGAGTCTGCAGGGACCGACATTCATACCGAGGATATTCATGGCTTCCTTGATCGGTATGGGATTGACCTCACAGAACAGAGCCTTAACAAGAGGGATTATCTCTACCTGCATATCTCTTGCCTTCTTGACGTCACCATCCAGATAAGAATGGATCATATTACTCATATGGGCAGGCAGGATATTGGCAACAACGGAGATAACACCCTTCGCACCCATGGAAACCATAGGAACTGCAAGTCCGTCTTCACCGGAATAGAGTGTGTATCTGTCACCGCACTTGCTGTAGATCTCAGGTACCTGACCGAAGTTGCACTCCTTGATGGCAACGATATTATCGATATCGGCAAGTCTTACAAGCGAATCAGGCGATATGTTGACATTCGTTCTGGAAGGAACATTATAGAGGATGATAGGAGCATCGATGCCCTTAGCATACTCGAGGTAATTCCTGTACAGACCTTCAGGCGTGCACTTATTGTAATAAGGTGTTACGACCAGAACGGCATCAGCACCGATCTTTACCGCTTCACTCGTAAGGTGAGCGCCGTGCTTTGTATCATTGGAGCCGGTTCCTGCTATAACAGGCACACGACCGGCTACTGCGTCGACCGCACACTTTATCGTAGCGAGATGCTCCTGATCGGGCATCGTGGAAGCCTCACCTGTCGAACCGCAGATGATGATGGCATCCGTTCCGTTATTGATATGGAAATCGATAAGCTGTTCCAGACGCTCATAGTCCACGCCGTTGTCATTAAAAGGTGTTACTACTGCAACTCCGGAACCTTCAAAAATAGGCTTTGTCATGGTCATATCCTCCCGTAAAGATCGGTTTACAGAGTCAATTCTAACACTCGTTTTTGCTGTGCGTCAATTTATCCTTTTGGGGTGGACATATGTACTTGAGTGACGGAAAATCAAGGCTTCGTGATGTCAAAAACAGTCGATCTTGCCATGTCGCACACTATCGGGTTTAGGGTGTATAATAGCGCTCATGAGTATCAAGACATCAGATTTTTATTATGACCTTCCGGAGAGGCTTATCGCCCAGCACCCTCTCGACGTTCGTTCTGCGTCGCGTCTTATGGTGCTGGACAAAAAGACCGGTGAGATCATCCACAGACACTTCAGTGATATTAAGGATTACCTTAACAGAGGGGATGTCCTTGTCATCAATAACACAAGGGTTATTCCGGCAAGGCTGTTGGGAGTCAGATCCGACACGGGGTCTGCAGTAGAGATCCTTCTTCTTAAGCGCCTGTCGGAGAAAGAATGGGAAGCGATCGTCAGACCCGGCAAGAAGGTAAAGCCCGGTAAACGCTTTACCTTCATCGAAGGCGAACTGGAAGCAGAATGCATGGAAGTCTTTCCTGACGGCAACAGAAGGATAAGATTTGACTATGACGGCATATGGGAAGAAGTCCTGGACAGAGCCGGAACGATGCCCCTTCCTCCCTACATTCACGAACAGCTCCAAGACAGGGAACGTTATCAGACTGTATATTCCAAGATCGAAGGTTCCGCTGCCGCTCCGACCGCGGGTCTTCATTTCACGGATGAACTCCTCGAGGAGATACGTGCAATGGGTGTCGAGATCGCCGAAGTAACGCTTCATGTAGGTCTCGGAACCTTCAGGCCGGTTAAAGTCGATGACGTTGAGGAGCATGAGATGCATTCCGAATGGTATTCCTTTGACAAGACTGCATCGGATATCATCAGAAAGGCCAGAGCTGAAGGCAGAAGGATCATATCTGTCGGAACGACTTCGACAAGGGTCCTGGAGACTGTGGCATCAGCAGATCCGCAGATGATGCCTGTTACGGGCAACACCAAGATCTTTATCTATCCCGGCTATGAATTCAAGTGTGTAGATTCACTCATCACGAACTTTCATCTTCCCGAATCTACACTTATAATGCTCGTATCGGCGCTCGCCGGTAAGGAACATGTCCTTAATGCATATGCTGAAGCCGTGAAGGAGGAATACCGCTTCTTCAGCTTCGGCGATGCGATGTTCATAACAGATTTAACTAAGGCGTAACACAGGAGATCGACAATGAGTAATTACCCCGTATGGTACGAACATATCCACACATGTAAGCAGACCGGAGCCAGACTCGGTCGTGTACACACTCCTCACGGGACTTTCGATACGCCTGTCTTTATGCCGGTCGGTACTCAGGCTTCCGTTAAAGGTATGAGTCCTGACGAAGTTGCTTCGATGGGAGCAGGTATCATCTTGTCAAATACCTATCACCTGTGGATGAGACCCGGGTCGGAGCTGGTCTCCAAGGCCGGCGGTCTTCATAAGTTCATGAACTGGAAGGGTTCTGTTCTCACGGACAGCGGCGGGTTCCAGGTATTCTCGCTCGCAAGGCCCAAAGACATCGTAGAAGAAGGCGTTCATTTCAGATCTCATCTGGACGGGTCAAAGCACCTTCTGACACCTGAGAGATCCATCAAGATCCAGAACGATCTGGGAGCCGATATCATCATGGCTTTCGATGAATGTTGCCCCTACCCTTCAACTCACGAGTATTCTGCAAGATCACTCGAGAGGACTACGAGATGGCTCGACCGCTGTATCGACTCTCACAGGAGAACAGAGGATCAGGCGCTGTTCGGTATAATCCAGGGAAATATGTATGGCGATCTGCGCGCTGAGAGCACAAAGCAGATCACATCACGTGAGCTTCCGGGTTATGCGATTGGAGGGCTGTCGGTCGGAGAGCCCGCTAACCTTATGTATGAGATGCTCGATGTCGTTACGCCTCTTATGCCGGAAGACAAGCCGAGATATCTGATGGGTGTCGGAACGCCCGATTATCTGATCGAGGGGTCTATCCGCGGCATCGATATGTTTGACTGCGTATTGCCGACCCGCATGGGAAGACACGGAACCGTATTAACTTCGCACGGCCGTAAGATCATACGCGATAAGCAGTATGCGGAAGCTTTCGAGCCTATGGATGATAATTGCGACTGCTACGCCTGCAAGAACTTCACCTCAGCATATATCCGTCACCTTCTCAAGGCACGCGAGATGTTCGGACAGAGACTCTGCACATGGCACAATATCCATTTCCTTTTAAACCTTATGGAAAAGGTTCGCGAAGCCATTGCCGAGGACTGTCTGGGAGACTTCAGGGATTCATTCTACAAAGAGTACTACGGCAGCCGCTGATAGCGATCAGTCTTCGCTTCTGACTATGAAGTTTACCGCAGTCAGGTTGCCGCATGAGAGCATGTTGCTGTCGGATATCCTGCAGACAAGGTTATCCATCCATTCTTCGCAGCTCATCGCAGTAACGGCATCAGCCAGAATGGCTGTTGAAGACAGCGTATCATAGAATGCTGTCGTCGCACATATGATCCTGTCATCATTCTCGAGTCCGAACAGTCCGTTCGGCAGCACTTTAAGCTCGCCGTTCTTAACTATATAGGGAATGATCCCGCCGTGTCTCTCGATCTTGCAGGCTTTGTCCGTTATACGGAAAAGAAGGTATTCGCTGTCCGGAGATGCGACGCGCGCGATCATCTCGCTGACTTCATCGAAAGTCCTGTCTCTGCATGAACTGATGATCCCGCCCGCTCCTTCAAATGAGTTCCGCTCTTCTTCGGGTTTATTGCTGACATAACAGATCAGCACGGTCAGCACCGGGCCGTAATTAAGAAATATATTGTCGGTGTACTCTTCGGCACCGCCATTGTGCATGAAAGAATAATACTCTATCAATTTCCTGCCTGCCCGCTCATTAGATCTGTATTAGATGATACCACGGCTGAGCTTGATAATAATACCCGTATAGTTATCCTGACGGGGATGTTTCTTCAATCTGATGCTGCGCTTGATAAGTTCGGCACTGTGCCGGGCGTTTCCGTCAGTGTATTGTGCCAATGCCTTGCAAGGTACGGCATCAGTTACGCCATCCGAACAGACGATTATGGTATCACCGTCAGTTAAGCGGACCGGTCGGGTCGAATAGATTATCTTGGGGTTGCTGTTTCCCATAAAATCCACCAGAGCGCGCGATTTCTTATCGACATATGCCTCATATGTCGTTCTGCCGTTTTTGGACAGATTAGCGATCAGAGTTGACAGGTAATTCTGCCTCGGGTTAAGTCTCGTCGCTTCTTCCCCGCGCACAAGGATGATATCCGAATCACCCGCGCTGTAGAAATTCATATAGTTTCCGCTGATATGCACCATGGCAAGAGTAGCTCCGCCCTGCAGTCTGTATTTCTCATAGATCTTATTGGATAGTCTTCGCAGTTCATCAGCTATCAGTTCTGCAGCATGGAAGCTCAAAGGATACATATCCTCCACGGCAGATACGATCTGCAGCGATATCTCATCGCCGTACTTAAGTCCTCCCATTCCGTCTGCGACCAGAAGCACCAGACCGTTTCTTCTGTAATTTTCCATCGGGGATATATAATAAGAATCCTGCTGACTCTCACGTTTCCCTATCTCACTGAAATAGGCTACATCGGGCATCAGCAGCTCATCGCTGTTATACTCCATAAGTGAAGTGATCGCATTTTTCTTTCGGCGGTAAAAGAGAACTAACGAAATAAAACACACGATCGTTATGACAACGAGGACCAGAGCCGCCATTGAGATAAGGACCGTGCGTGTTGATAATAAGTTCAGATCATCCATTCTCTTCGGGACTTGAAGGTTCCTCCTCTACCGTTTCTTCGTTTTCCTCGTCATCTTCCGTATCAAAGGTTTCCTCATCATCTCCGGAAACAGGATTCTTAGATGTGACATATTGATCGATATATTCACCGGTCTCAAATGCGATCATATACTGGTTGAACGCTATGACAAATACGAGATAGTAGAACACAGTCAGGCCCATAAGCGCATAATTGGACGTAAACATCATGGCAAAAGGAATGATACCGAGGAGTGTGATACTGGCCAGGATAGTAACGATACAAGGTCCGGGCTTGATCAGGAAGAACAGTAAAGCATTACGGTAGATCTTACGAAGCGGCAGATCTACCGTAACCATTATCTGGTAGACCATATTCTGGATCAGCATGAAGATAAAGAAGCTGACACCGAAGAATGTTGCCAGTGCGGTACCGAGACCTCCGCCTAATCCGTTCAGATAGAAGCCTATGGCAAATAGAATGATCGAAGATCCGACGATGCCGATCGTCATGACACCCATAGACTGCTTGAAGTTGTTCTTCATGCCATCCTTAAAGTCTGACATAAGAAATACTCCCGACTGTCTGTGAAGATTCCTGTAGATCTGGTGGAACCCGGCCTGAAAAGGACCTATGCATATGATCGATGTCGATATCAGGAACATGACGCAGAATATGATGACCATATAGTACAACTGGTATGCAGCGTCATCACCGGAAATGTCATTCCCGAGATTGGCATTACCCGTAGCGCCGAGTGAATCTCCCCAATAGTCTACGAACTTGCTCAATTCAAAGTTACTGTTGATCCACGGAAGGAAGAACAGCGAGAAGAAATATGCCACGAGCATCATCGGTATATTAAAGACGACAAGCAGCAGATTGGAAGTCATCAGCCTGGTTATATGTGTCTTATACGAATACAGAAAGTTATATACGGCTCCGTGCTCCTCGGCAACGTAATCCGGTTTGTCCACTCTCTTTTTGCTCATTATCTTCCTCCGAGATTGCTTCTCATATCATTGATTATAACCGAGAACTGATCTATTTGGCGAAGTGATCGCTCGGCTATTGCGGCATTTTTCAGTTTTTTTGCACCCTTACCCTTGAATTTCCCGGGATAGTTGTTTACAAGGCCGAAGTTGGCATTCATGGGCGTGAACTTTGTAACTGACGGATCCGACACATAAAGAGACATTGCCCCTATCACGGTATCTGCATCAGGCTTAAAGTAAGACTCAATATCCAGTGCCCTCATAGCGGCATAGTATCCTGCGAGCAATCCCGATGCGGCGGATTCGATATATCCCTCAACACCGGTTATCTGTCCTGCAAAGAAGATGTTCGGCAGCTCTCTTAACGAATAGTCTGAAGCGAGCACCTTCGGAGACCTTAAATAAGTATTCCTGTGCATTACGCCCATTCTGTAATACTCGGCATCCTGAAGACCCGGGATCATTCCGAATACTCTCTTCTGCTCTCCCCACTTAAGTCTCGTCTGGAATCCTACAAGGTTATACATACTGGATGCTCTGTCATCCTGTCTCAGCTGGAGGCAGGCATACGGCTCTTCTCCGGTCCTCGGATCCACAAGGCCGACCGGCTTAAGAGGGCCGAATCTCATTGTGTCTTCTCCTCTTGATGCCATAGTCTCTATCGGCATACACCCTTCGAAAACGATCTCCCTGTCAAATCCCTTGACCTCAGCTCTCTCTGCTTCGATAAGAGCATGGTAGAAAGCCAGGTATTCCTCTTTATTCATGGGACAGTTGATATAATCATCTCCGCCCTTACCGTATCTTGATGCCTTAAAAGCCTTGGACATATCGATGGATTCAGCTGTTACTATCGGTGCAGCCGCATCGAAAAAGTGCAGGTCATCGCCGCCTGTTAATGACAGGATATCATTATAGAGTTCGCCGTCAGTCAGAGGGCCCGTAGCAACGACAGTAATACCTTCACGAGGGATCTTTACGATCTCTTCGTGGACAACCTCGATACCGGGGCACGAATCGATCCTGTCAGTTATATACGAAGCGAACTCAGTCCTGTCGACTGCAAGCGCGCCGCCTGCGGGAACGGAGGTCTTGTCTGCCGCTTCCATAACGATCGAGCCGAGCCGTCTCATCTCTTCTTTAAGAAGGCCGGCAGCATTCTCGACATTCGCAGCTCGAAGCGAATTGCTGCACACGAGTTCAGCATACATATCCGTATGATGAGCGGGACTTTTCCGTTCCGGCTTCATCTCATAGAGCTTGACCTTGAGTCCGAGAGAAGCAGCCATAAGAGCTGCTTCACAGCCAGCCAGTCCTGCGCCGATAACATTTATCGAGGTTAGGGGCTTAGAACTCACTTATCTTCTCCTTCAGACTTATCCTTACGCTTCTTGTTGGATTCGCAGTCCTTGTTCGAACACTTGGTATACTTCCTGCCTCTGAAGTTCTTCCATACCATATAAGAACCGCATATTGTGCACTTCTTGCCGTCCGCAGGAAGATCCCATGATATGAATGAACACTCCGGATCGCTTCCCTTCTTATCACATGTATAGAAGACTTTATTCTTATACTTCTTGGATCTGTGTGACAGGAGTCCTGATCCGCACAGAGGGCACTGTCCCTTAACTGCTATCTCCACATTCTTAGTGTAATTACACTCGGGGAATCTGGAACAGGCAATGAACTTGCCGAATCTTCCCTGCTTGATCACCAGTTCACCGACACCGCACTCGGGACATACTTCGCCTGTTTTCTCAGATTCGAGCTTGATCTTCTCGATAGAATCGGAAGCCTCACTGATCTGTTTATGGAACCCGGGGTAGAAATCCGACAATACAGCGATCCAGTCCTTATTTCCGGTCTCGATCTCATCGAGACGCTCTTCCATATCTGCCGTAAACGACACATCGACTATCTCGCTGAAATTATCCCTGAGCATATCGGTAACCACTTTACCGAGTGGGGTGATCTTGATGAACTTACCTTCCTTCTCTACATAATTACGCTCAAGTATGGTAGAGATCGTAGGGGCATATGTCGAAGGACGGCCGATACCGTTCTCCTCCATTGCCTTGATAAGCGTTGCCTCAGTGTAATGAGCAGGCGGCTGGGTGAACTTCTGCTCGCCCTTCACGCCGTGATTCTTAAGGCTCTGACCTTCCGTAAGTTCGGGAAGTCTTGTCGAGTCATTCTTCTCTTCTGCCGCATCTTCACTGATATCGGAATAAGCTGCCAGGAAACCGGGGAACACGATCGTCTCACCTGTCGCACGGAATATGCGATTACCGCACTCGGCGTCGAGAGTTACCGTGTTAAGTACAGCCGAAGCCATCTGGGTCGACAGGAATCGATCCCAGATGAGCTTATAGAGCTTATACTGATCATTTGTCAGAGATCCTTTGATAGAATCGGGAGACAGATCAAAATGCGTAGGTCTGATAGCTTCATGAGCATCCTGCGCAGAATTCTTATTCTTAAAGGTACGGATATAGGGACATACATATTCCTTACCGTACTTCTCTACGATCAGGCCTCTGGAAGCACTTACCGCCTCATCAGATATTCTGACGGAGTCTGTCCTGATATAAGATACGAGCGCCGTCTGTCCGACAGATGCGATCTCAACACCTTCATAGAGCTGCTGAGCAACGCTCATCGTCTTACGCGAGGTGAAGCCGAGACGTCTTGAAGCTTCCTGCTGAAGCGTCGAAGTCGTAAAAGGCGGATAAGGATTACGTTCCTTCTTGCCCTTCTTTACGGATGCTGCCGTAAGATCCTTACCTTTAACATCATTGATAACGCTGTCAGCTTCTTCCTTGCAGGTGAGCTTGTCCTTCGAGAGTTTGCCACCCGCCATCGTTCCGACATACTTGACCTTAAACTTCTCGCCGTCTGACGATACGGTACAGCTGACGTTCCAGTACTCTTCCGGAACGAAGGCATCTATCTCGGCATCACGATCCTCAACAAGTCTTGCAGTAACAGACTGAACACGTCCTGCAGACAAGCCCTTCTGTATCTTACGCCACAAAAGGGGACTGAGTTCGTATCCGACCAGACGGTCGAGGATCCTACGAGCCTGCTGAGCATTGACAAGGTCCATGTCTACTGTTCGCGGAGAATCGACTGCGTCCTTAACTGCCTTCTTGGTGATCTCGTTAAAAGTGATCCTGCACTGCGAATTCGGATCTATCTTGAGTGCCTGGGCGATATGCCATGCGATAGCTTCCCCCTCACGGTCAGGGTCGGTTGCGATATAAACGCAGTCAGCACCCTCTGCCAGATCCTTGAGCTGTTTTATGACATCCTGCTTACCTCGCATCGTTATATAGACAGGCCTGAAATCCTTATTGACATCTACGCCGAGCGTGGCAGAAGGCAGATCCCTGATATGGCCCTTGGAGGCTGTTATCACATAATCCTTACCCAGATATCTGCCTATTGTCTTAGCCTTGGCAGGCGACTCGACTATTACCAGTTTCTTCCCCATAATTACACTTATTGTTCCTCGATCTGTATTTTTTCACATTTTCTATATATAAATCATCATCTTTGAAATGTCAAAGAATATTTTCCCTCGGTAACGCCGATGAGTTTATTCCCCTCGAGTTCCTGCAGCAGAACAGAAAGCTTCGAGAAATCAATGACCCAAAGGCCTGATAATTCATCAAAACTCTTAGGTCCTGCCGTCAGCCTGTCCATTATCACAGCTTTCCACTCAGCTTCACCGAGCCTGTCCGGTTCCTCTTCTGCGATCTTCCTCAGATCCTCGATGTTGCCGGGCACGTCCGTCTGTCCGAGCCTTTGAACGAGGCACTCGGCAATACGGTCATCTATGGTCTCCTTATCTATTATGACCTCCGCACCGTCTCTTATCAGATAGAGACCTCCTATGGCATTGGCAGAGTATATACCGTGAGGCAGGACAAACAGGTCTTTCCCTTGTGAAGCCGCATATGACGCAGTGTGAAGTGTACCGCTGAACTGTCCGGCTTCCATGATCATGGTGATATCCGCAAGCCCCGATATCAATCTGTTCCTTGCGGGGAAATACTGCTTGAGAACAGCCTGTCCCGGCGGCATCTCGGATAATACGAGCCCTCTGTTGCAGATCGCATCATACAGGTCCTGATTCTTTGGCGGATATATGACATCAACACCGCCGGGGACGATCGCTAGCGTATCTCCGCCCTTGTTGAGAGTTGCAGAATGTGCGATCCGGTCGATCCCGGTCGCCATTCCCGATACGGTCACGACATCACGTTCAGCGAAGTGTTCGGCATAATCGACAGTTGCCTGTTTACCGTAGTAGCTCGGCTCTCTCGATCCGACCATAGCAGCCGCACCGTTCGTATAACACTTCTTAAGAAGATCCGTATTACCCTTACAGAAGAACACGGGCGGCATACCGCTTAACTGCTTCCAGGCCCATGGGTATTCGGGATCATCCGAAGATATGATCTTAATATCATTATCAGATGCGATCTTAAGATACCCGTCAAAACGTCTCCTGATATCGTCGTGCTCATTTACGATCTTCTTAAGACGTTCTGATGTCCTCTCGCTTATGTCATCCTGCTCCGCGATCTCCTTGACCTTATCTATATCGACACACAGATCACGATAATCCGTGATCGCCCCGGCTGCCGATAACTCCTCAAGGCACTTTCTGTCGATAGCGGCGCTGAACCGCATTGCCGTAAACATCAGATCAGTAAGATTCTTATCACTGTATTCCATATTATTACCTCCTTTTATACATTTATAAAATGACTGTCTCTGAATAAAGATGCCTCCGAAATATCCGAAGGCTTCATGTCCTGTCTTCCGTCAAGATCTGCGACCGTCCTGCCTACCCGAATGAGGCGCAGGAACCCCCGTGCCGAGAATCCCGACATTCCCGCAGCTCCCGCAGCCGCCTTGATGACACTGCTGTCAGCCCGCATTATCTCGGCAGGCGAATCGGAATCCATATTGCTGTTATAGATACCTTTGCCGAGCCCTGAATACCGCTCTCTCTGCATCGCCCACGCTTCGGCGACTCTCGAACGAAGTGCCGGGCTTTCCTTCATCTCTTCCGGCAGAGCGATGGCTTCGAGATCTTCCGTTCTTACATTCCTCATCTCACAGAACAGGTCGATCCTGTCAAGGAACGGACCGGACAGCTTCATCGCATATCGTCGTCTTGCCATCGGCGAACACTTGCATTTCCCTTCATACAGCATTCCGCACCGGCACGGATTGCCGGCCCCGACAAAGATAAATGAAGCCGGAAATATATATGAGACACCATCTCTGTCGATCCTGACGGAATGTTCCTCGAGCGGGATACGCAGTGAATCGATCACATCATTCCCGTATTCACATATCTCATCAGCGAAAAGCACTCCGTTATTAGACAGTGCAAGTTCTCCGGGCTTTAACGGTTTACCTCCGCCTATAAGCTTACTGACTGTTATGCCGGGACTCAGACACCTGAACGGACGTTTGACTGATCTTAAATCCTGCTGATCAAACAGTCCTGCAGACTCATAGATCGAATAAACATCACTCCACTCATCCTGCGTAAGAGGAGGAAGCAGTCCCTTTACGATCTTTCCGGCAAGGGATTTGCCGCATCCCGGAGCTCCGAGCATAAGCAGATTATGTCTTCCCGCCGCAGTCAGAAGCACTGCACGTGCGGCTTTCTCCTGCCCCTTAAGGACCGCTATGTCGATACTCTCATCATCAGGGGCGTCCTCGGCATCGTCATGCTCGTTACGGAATTCTTCACAGACATATTCCTTATATATGAATATGTTGTCGAGATTCGACAGATGTGTCACTGTCATTCCGTGAAGTCCGACACTTGCCGCTGCCACACGTTCTTCTTCGGGGATGATCACCATACTGTAGTCTGCTCCGGCAGCCGCTTTGAGCCTGAGTGCACTTCCGGGCGTTCCCTTTATCTCCCCTTTAAGTGACAGCTCACCTTCCGAATAGATCTTCGCATTAAGCGGAGCCGGAAGTTGCTTCGATGCCAGAAGCATCCCGATCGCTATCGGCAGATCAAATGCAGATCCCGACTTACGCATATATGCCGGCGAGATACTGACGGTAATATGCCCTTTGGGCATCGTGAACCCTGCCGAGATCAATGCTGCTCTTATCCTTCCTCTTGACTCCCTGATCGAAGAGTCGCACAGTCCGATCACGTCGAATGTCGGTATCCCGGGACTCAGAGAGACTTCTATCTCGGATAGGGTTCCGGCCATACCGTCAGCGAAACACGAATAGACTTTAACCACTGATTGCCTTACGGCCATAAGCATTTACCTCCTGTTTTTGGGCATAATAACCGTTTACGGACACGATTTGGCTCACAATTCACGACAATTCACGACAAAAGCCGACAATTGCTCACAATTCTTCCAAAAACAGGATTTTTGAAGAGAAAGAATGTATAATAGTACGGTATTTTTTCGATCAGAGAGGTAAAGAACATGAAATTAGGTATAGTCGGACTGCCGAACGTAGGTAAGAGCACGCTTTTCAATGCAATAACAAAGGCAGGTGCAGAATCCGCCAATTACCCTTTCTGTACTATAGAACCCAATGTCGGAGTGGTCTCGGTCCCCGATCCCAGGCTTGACAAACTTGCTGAGATGTATAACCCCGAGAAGTATACTCCCGCGATCATAGAATTTGTTGATATCGCAGGTCTCGTCAAAGGCGCCAGCAAGGGCGAGGGACTCGGTAATAAGTTCCTGTCGAATATCAGAGAAGTTGATGCGATCTGCCATGTAGTAAGATGCTTCGATGATCCTGATGTCGTACACGTAGACGGTTCTGCCGATCCAGAGCGTGATATAGGGGTTATCGAACTCGAACTTATCCTGTCAGACCTTGAGATAATGGAGAAGAGAGTCGAGAGAACACGTAAGATGATGAAGGGCGGCGATAAGTCTTTCGCTTCTGAGCTCGCACTTTACGAGAAGATATATGCAACACTCGAACAGGAGAAGCCGGCCAGATCCATCGATTTCGACGATGAGGAACTTGCCATGACTAAGGATCTGCAGCTCATAACCCTGAAGCCTGTCCTCTACTGTGCGAATATCGCAGAAGATGATATCAAGAATCCTGATATCCCCTATGTAGATACGGTAAGAAAGATCGCTGCCGAGTCCGACAGTGAAGTTGTCGTTATCTCAGCCAAGATCGAAGAAGAACTCGGTCAGCTCGATCCTGAAGACCGCCAGATGTTCCTCGATGATCTCGGTATCGATTCTGCGGGTCTCGATAAGATGATCCAGGCTTCTTATAAGCTCCTGGGTCTTATCTCTTTCCTCACTGCAGGTCCTCAGGAAGTACGTGCATGGACTATCAAGAAGGGTACTAAGGCACCGCAGGCAGCAGGTAAGATCCACTCCGACTTTGAGAGAGGCTTTATCAGAGCCGAAGTCGTAGCCTTTGACGATCTTATCGCCAGCGGAACATATGCTGCAGCACGAGAGAAGGGTCTTGTCCGTTCCGAGGGCAAGGAGTACGTAATGAAGGACGGAGACGTCGTTCTCTTCAGATTCAACGTCTGATCAGATCAGTCATTCCCCCACAGGAATTCTCTTACACCATAGAACGCAGTCAGATCTGACAGCGCGATATTCTCGATCGCGCCGGTCTGAGCGTTAAGAGCAACATCATATTCGATCTCGAAAGACTCTGACAAAGTATCGCTGCTGTCCTGATAGCCGTTATATATCTCCATGAAGCTGCTCCATGTGATATTGTCGGAAGCATAATCGATAAACGTATAGAGTGTAGTAACGCCGGGGTTGATGCTGTCCCAGATATCCTCTTCCGCATCAGTGTCGTAACCCATCTCGGCAAAATAGTATCTCAGGGTAGCTGCGAATGCCGCCCTGTAGTCTGATCTGGTAATATCAAGCGTCGCGATTATCTTACCGTCTTCAACGTGGGAATAGTCGATATCGACCGTATATTCCACGGAACTCATAAAGACTTCGGCGCAGTCTTCAGGATCGAGATAACTCGACCATAGTCTGGACTTAAGTCCCAGAACATCCTCGATCAGATCCTCTGCTTCATCCTGAGCTTCGTCATCCGTCATGCATGCATCCATGTTGAGATCGATATTGGTCCTGATCGCACTCTCGATATTCGCCGGCGGAGCCGTGGGTGTGGGCGTTGCGGTGGGAGTCGGAGTCGCAGACGGTGTAGGCGTGGGCGTGCTCGAAGGATACGCGCGGACAAATCCTGCGTACAATTCTTCAAGGATCATCTCTTCAAACTCACCCAGAGGAATGCCTTCGGTCGTCTCGACGGTATCAGAAGATGTCTCGTCGGCATCCTTATGTTTCCTGTCCGTATTAATGATAATGAATACTGCGATACCGGCAATAACAACGATCGCGATGATCATCGATATCAGCAGTGAATGGTTCTTTTTGTACTTGATATTGCTTCCGTTCTGTTCAGTCACTATCCCTTATCTCCTGTCAGATCATGTAATACCAGGTGTCATCCTGCTCAAGATCACGCGTTTCCGTAGAATGGCCCTTAACGTTGACGATCATCTCCTGGTTCGGTACCGTTACTCTTGCTCCCGCAGGAACAGACTTGGTAATAAAGGCATTACCGCCGATTACGGCACCTTCCCCGATGATCGTGTTTCCACCGAGTATGGAAGCTCCGGAATAAATGGTAACGTTATCCATAATGGTCGGATGACGCTTGGTATTCATAAGCTTACGTCCGCCCTTAGTTGAGAGAGCGCCGAGTGTTACACCCTGATATACCTTTACATTATTACCTACGGTCGTAGTCTCACCTACTACGATGCCCGTACCGTGATCGATAAAGAAGTATTTACCGATAGTGGCACCGGGGTTGATATCGATACCGGTGATGCTGTGTGCATATTCGGTCATCATACGGGGAATGAGCGGTACTCCGAGCAGATACAGCTCATGTGCGAGCCTGTAGACCATGGTTGCATAAAGACCCGGATATGTGTAGATGACTTCTTCCTTGTTGAAGGCAGCCGGGTCTCCGTCGAGTGTCGCCTGGACATCAGTCTCAATATACTCCCTTACCTCAGGGATCTTATCCAGGAACTTGAATACTATCTCCTGAGCCTGACGTTCTATGCAGCCTTCACGTTCATTCTGATTATATCCGAGGACGATCTCGATCTGCTTGGACAGGTTATAGATGATATCCTCGAGCTGGATCGACATATTATTCCTTACGGTATAGTACTTATATGTCTTGTTACGGTAGTAACCCGGGAAAACTATTCCCTGAAGAGCATTCAGGACACCTATGATCTTCTCGCGATCAGGCCTGTCAAAGGTCCCGATCTGATCGATATCCTTCCCCTCATCAAGATTATCCATATACCGGTCGATAAGACCTGTTATCTTCTGTTCGAGCATAGAATCACGTTTCATATTCATATCTTGTTCCGCCTGTTCAAAATACTTGCCTGTTATTATACACCATAATACTTATACATCTATCTGTATCAGGATCTGACCGGATCATTTCTGATGAAGGATGCAAGATTACGCCCGCCTCCTATGAGAAGTCCGATCCCGAACATTATGATCATGGCCTCGACCCCGCCAAAGGGATTGATGAGGATCACGATACCCAGGATGACTTCAAGGATCGATACTGTTTTCGAGAAGAAGAGAAGCGGCCCACCGCCTGATACAAGCATTGCCGATGCATACTTCGATATCCCCGTTACTATAATGAACAATCCTGCGATGATCGCCAGAAGTGCCATAAAAGAGTGGGGAAACAGGATGAATACGACGCCTGTGAACATCGATACTATGGCGCCGGCAAGAAGAAAACTCCTTCCGAAGCTT
>OMQY01000130.1 GCA_900313405.1 uncultured Eubacteriales bacterium | reverse complement strand
CCGTGCTCATCCTCGGGGAGCACATCGAGGGCATCTGTCCTGACTTCAAAGTCCTGCTTGATCCTCTCCATGATGGTGACATTGAACTGAACATCATCGTCGCGCAGCCTGATCAGATACCCCTGGGCAGCCGACTTCCTTACCATCTCGACCGGGATCAGGATAATCGGTGCATACCTGGGCGTCTCCGGCTTATCCTTCTCATACCAGCGCAGGAGTCCCAGTGCCAGGAAGAGCGTATTCGCGCCATTCTCTTCAAGCGACGACTTAGCAGCTCTGTAGAGCGCCTTCTGTCTGTCTTCGAGTTCCGCCGGTGTCAGAGAACTGATCAGTATCTTCTTTGCGAAAGCATTGTTCACCTGTTCTTCGATCGCCGATATATCAGCCATCGCCTCAAAATCGTATTCGCCGGCCTCGATACCTTCCTCTTCACTTCTCGAACGGATAATGAAGTCTTTGCCGTCATTCAGAGCATCTTCGAGCTCCGCCGTCGAGCGTGTGAACAGCGGGATCATCTTCTTACCGGACTTCAGGCTGATCAGGTTATTACGAAGACCCAGGTCGAGCAGTTTACGTTCCCACAGATCGATCTTGACATCAGTACTCATTGAGCAGTTTCCTCCTTCGTTTCCAGTCGGGCAGCACCTCGCCGACTATCTTATAGAATCTCGCGGAATGGTTCGCTTCGATGAAATGAGCGAACTCATGCACGACTACATACTCTATTGCTTCATCAGGTGTCTCGAAAAGATTATAACTGAAAGTCAGCGTCCCAAGCGTCGGTCTGCAGCTTCCCCATCTCGACGTCATCTTCCTGAACTTGATCTGCTCAGGCCTTCCGACCCCCATCTTCCGGAAAACCGGATAGAACTCTTCACACATTTCCATAACTTTGGACTTAAGCTCCATCCGTCTCCATCCCTCGTAGATACGTTCGAGTTCTTCGGGTCTGTCAGGGTGAGGCGCTGTTACGACTATCTCATTATCCCTAACACTGATATCGCGTCGCGCCCCCGGAAGCACACGAAGTGTATACATATTTCCGAAGACACTCACCTTCTCACCATCCTCGTACATAACGGGCCTTGAAGCATTCTTAGCCCTGTCTTCAGTCTTATCGATAGCATTCAGGATAAACGATGTCCGATCCCTGAGAAAAGCCTCGATCCGGGCAACAGAGACATAGGAATTACACGACACCGCTACCGTGCCGTCATTCCTTATCCTGAGGTTGATGTTCTTCACTCTCTTACGAGTCAGTTCGTACATCACTACTCTGTTGTTCAAAGCGATACTTCTGATCATATATACCTTCTTCGGTCAAAAGGATTCCCGATTATTACTATCGATCATTATGTATTATACGTTTTATATCGCAAAGTTATCAATTCGTTTAGCGGCAACAATTCTAACATAACAGGTCGACTATAAACTTTGTTTTATTTATAATCAGGGAGTGAGGATATTATTATGATCTACTTTACAAGCGACCTGCATCTCGGGCACGAGAATATACTTAAGCACCGCCCTCAGTTCGACAGCATAGAGGAGATGAACGAGACCATCATCCGCAACATTAATGATGTTGTAAATGAAGGTGATACGCTCTATCTGTTGGGCGATGTTTCATTCAGGATCCCTGCTGATGAAGCCGGAAAACTGATCAGGCAGATCAACGGGCATAAGATACTGGTCAGGGGGAATCACGATCCTGTCTATGATGATGGGATCTTCGATAAAGAAAGTGATTACGATAAGGTCAAGTATGCCAAGCATCACTTTATCCTTATGCACTATCCGATCCTTTACTGGGATAATATGAACCTGGGGACTATTCAGCTCCACGGGCACATTCACGAGCGCGCGATATATAATGAGACGAACAGGAATCTCGGACGACTGCAGTTCGACGTAGGAGTCGATGCCAATGACTTCCGTCCGGTATCCGTAGAGACGGTCATCCGCTGGGCCGACAGCTCACCTTGGGAAGACTATAGCGGGCGTTTCCATCATCCTATTGAGTAAGGCTGTCTACTCATACCAATCTTCTATTATGAGTCCCTCAACTCTGCTGAATTCTCTCGTATTGTGAGTGATCAGAATGAGCCCTTCCGACAAAGCATGTGACGCGATCAGCAGATCCATCGGACCGATCATCTCTCCGCACGACGCGAGCTTCGCCCGGATACTTCCGTACTGAGCTGCACACGAATTGTTATAATCAAGTATCTCGATCCCTGCAAGGAACTTCTGCAGAACTATCAGATTGTAAAGTCTGTTCTGACTTCTCTCGACACCATATAGCAATTCGGACAGGGTAATGGCAGAGATGCATATCTCGCCTGCACATGAAGCGATCTTGTCTCTGATGCTCGATGATCTCCCCTTCATAAAATCTATGCATACGTTGGTATCAAGCATATATCTCATAGTGCATCCCTATTGTCCAAAAGCATCTCATCTCTTCCTTCAGGAAAGAAATCTTCTCCGGCAGCGCCATATGCTTCGATAAGAAGCGGAGCGATCTTCTCCTCGGGGACAATAAGGACCATATCGCCGATCTTCCTGATTATCGCCTTCTTATCGGGATCGAACCTGCAATCCTTCGGAAGCCTTACAGCCTGGCTCCCGCCGTTGTTAAAGAATCTTGCCTCACTCAAAGCCGCGCCCTCCTCAGATAATGTATATATTTATGTATATACATTATATCAGCGTCGGTTCTGTTCAACAAGTCCTGTATGCATCGATCGCTTCTGCAACGGCATCAGGATTCAGATCGGAATACTCAACTTCCACAGAGAGTCGGCGGACGATATCTTCAAGCGTATAAGCCTCATCCAGACTGCTTGTCAGATCATGCGCCAGAAGCGCATTCTCGAGGGCATATCTTCCGGTAAACATCGGATACCGGAACATATAGTAGACGATAAGATTCTCGTAACAGATCTCGTTCGGAATATAGACATCATGCGCCTCACATTGTTCCAACTGCTCGAGCATGATTCGCCAGGAAGGATCCAGTATCTCAAGACTTAAGAATAATCTTGCCCTCTGAACGGAATCAAGAGACGATCTGCCGCACACCTGCTCTATACGCGTAGTTAACGGTATGCTCCGGTCAGTCATGATCCTGATATCGTTATCCCTGTTCTTATAGAGAACATCTTCCTCGCTGCCTTCCTGCTCCTCGCTGCTGTCATCATTCCTGAT
>OMQY01000149.1 GCA_900313405.1 uncultured Eubacteriales bacterium | reverse complement strand
TACCGGTTCCGCCAGAGTCGCTATGGCAAATCCCGCGGCAAAGCTCATCCTGAACGCATTTCCGAGAACGATAAAAGGATCGGTGAGCCCCATTACAAGAGTCGCCATGCTCATTCCGGAATATACATCCCGCATAACAAATGCGCATATGCTCATTACTGCAGCACGTGTCACGGACTCCGACCAGCCTGTAAAGAAGCCTACAGCAAGGCAGCAGACCACATAAACGGGGAAGCTCTTCCTTCTGTCCCATCCGAAGAGCGCAAAGAGCGCCGGCATCGCCATCAGAAAGCCCGCGAAATGTGTCCCCGAGACAGCGATCAGGTGCGAACATCCGACTTTTCTGAAATCAGATTCAAGTCCGTTATCAAGAAGAGACTTGTCTCCCATAAACAGAGCAGCTGCGACACCGCGCACGTAACTGTCATCTTCGGCTGTCATCTTATCCAGGACATACCTTCTCATCCGGAAGCACCGGTCATTTATCATCCCTGATATTCGTCCCGTTATCCCTGCATCCCCGGTAACCCTGATATCTTCCCCGGCACCGTCTATCAGGCAGGTGATCCCTCTGCGCCTCAGGTATTCCCTGTAGTTGAACTGCCCCGGGTTATATGAAGGATCCGGCAGTGTCAGCTTGCCCCATATACTTATGCGAGTACCCGGATCCATGACTGTTCCGGCGCTGCATCTGTAGAGTGCCCGTCCTGAACCGTCTGTATCGATCATCAGCTCGGAAGACCCGTCGAGCTTACATTTACAGGATACGACAATTCCCGTGATCTCCCTGTAGTCTCCTTCATAGACAGACTTATCAAGCCTGTCACAGGTCACTTCCGCGCAAAGCAACATAAGGATCACCGCCGATATGACAGATACCGCGGCAACTCTGCTCGATCTGAACACGATGGCTGCCGTAAGAAGGAATATCACGATAACGGGCGCAATAACGGCTGTCTTCACGATGTTGCTCCCGGTCGAGATGCGGAAGAACACTTCCTCCATGACTATCAGAGTGCAGGCAGGTATCAGGAGAGGTCTCGATCCGATCTTCGCAGCTATGGTGTCTATGACCGTCTTGAATGTCTCTTTTCGATATAACATAGGAAAATGATATAAGGAATAAGACGCGAATTGGCTCACAATTCATAACAATTCACGACAAAACACGACAATCCGATACAAAGGCAATTATCATGACCGCAGGATCCAATGCAGCAACGTAAACCAGGTAAAATCGAATAAAATGGCGTTTGGTGAATCAGGAACTGACCTGTATAATGGTCATAAAAACAAGGATCTCAAGGAAATGATCAACTTCAGGAATACGAGATTTATGGCACTGGCCGCCAATATAAAGGATTGTCCGAACAATGATATGCCCGAGATCGTGCTGTCGGGCAAGTCGAATGTCGGCAAATCTTCACTCATCAATTCTCTCGCGGATAACCGTAAGCTCGCCAGAGTGTCTCAGTCACCCGGTAAGACAAGGGCAGTTGTCTACTTTAATGTCGACAGGAAGCTTCTGATAGCAGATCTTCCCGGTTACGGCTATGCAAGAGTGTCAAAGGAACTGAAGAGCACCTTCTCGAAGCTTGCCGATCAGTATTTCACTTCAGGCAGACACTTCGACCTTATCCTTCACCTGATGGACATAAGGCACGATCCGTCCAAGGACGACGTTGCCATGCTTGAATATATGAATGCCAATGATCTTCCCTATTTTGTCGTATTCACCAAATGCGACAAGATGAGCCGTCAGCAGATGCGTAAGAGGATCGATGAACTCTCGGAGATTCTCGATTTTGACGAGGATGCCCGTGTTTATGCGGTCTCATCCCAGAACGGCGTAGGTATCGCAGAACTTCGGGAAGGCATAGATCAGCTATTATTCAATACGGATAATGACAAAGCATAAATGACAATTCTGTTTCTTTTTCGTGCAAACGTATATTGATTTAATCCGGATTTAAATCAATACTTTTTACAGTGCTTGAAATATAGGAGATACCGATGTCAGATTCTTCTTCGTCAGATAATCTATATGGTGAGATGCGGCTCGAGCCTTTCGGACCGATCGGGATCATATCGCACACGGCTAACAAGGACTTCGTTCGCGAGGTCAGTAATGTCCTATACGAGAAGCGTCTCAAAAGATATGAGAATAATTCCAATCCCTTCGTTACACGTCCCGGATACTTAAGGAAAGATTATCTTATGGATACGGATCTTATCCGTTTCCAGACAGGCGAAGGCAAATTTCAGCTCGGCGAGAGCGTCAGAGGACACGATATCTTCATTATCACTGATGTCCTCTCTCATAATATCGAGCTCCAGACATTCAGTGAAGGTCATATCATATCCCCTGATGATCATTGGAGAGATCTTCTGAGGATCATATCCTGCTGCACCGGTAAAGCCAGACGTATCAGCGTTATAATGCCTTTTGT
This sequence comes from uncultured Eubacteriales bacterium, assembly GCA_900313405.1. The sequence continues at coordinate 1,307 of OMQY01000149.1, read as the reverse complement.
ATACGAGGGACGCCGCGAGAAGCCGGAGAGTTCACTTGAATCACTCGACTGCGCCGATATGCTGAAGCAGTTATATCAGCTCGGCGTCGCCAATCTTATCGTTTTCGATCCGCACGATCCCAGGATCTATAATGCGGTCCCTCTTCTCGGTATCGATATGCCGAGATCGGCATATAAGATGATCAGCACTATCCTCTCCAAGTTCGATTCCATCAGGATCGACAAGGACAGGACCATAGTTGTAAGCCCCGATGAATCCGGTGTCACACGCGCCATCTTCTATTCATCGATGCTTAATCTCCCTCTCGGTATCTTCTACAGAGAGCGTGACTATTCCGTTAAGGTCAACGGTCAGCATCCGGTCAAGGAATATAAGTTCCTCGGCGATGACATAAGCGGCAAAGACGTTCTCCTGATAGACGATATGATAAACTCCGGCAGCACCATGCTCCGAACAGCTACACAGCTCAAGGACAGAGGCGCCGCCAACATCTACTGCCTTGCCCCCTTCGGTCTGTTCACGGACGGTCTCGGAGTCTTTGACAAGGCATATGAAGACGGTATCGTTAAGTCGGTCGTTTGCACCAACCTGATCTACCGTCCTCAGGAACTCTTATCCCGCCCCTGGTACACGGACGTCAATATGATCCCGTATGTTGCCAGGATCATCGATGCGCTCAACGTCGATGAGTCCGTACACGATCTGATCGACTCGACATCCAGGATCGTTGACCTCTTAGGTCAGGTAAGGATCGGCGAGCTGTTTGACGAGTTCGGCAACTGACATTAGTCTTTTACGGCTCCGGCCGCATAAGATATAGAAGAACAAACAAAAGAAATATTTAATGAAAGGTATGTGTGCACCATGACTTCTGCTTCTTTTGATGACAAATCCTATTCCCGCTACAATCAGTACGGCGAGAACCCCATGGCCCCTGTCGGACCTATCGGACTTATCTCCCTGGTAGGTAGCGGCGAGTTTACCGAGAAGGTTAATTACTATCTGAACAAGAGACGTTCCGAATATCAGCAGGAGGCTCTCGTTCATACATATCCCGGCTTCTTCAGATCTGACTACAGGATCGATGTTGATAATACAAGATTCTCTTCAGGTGAAGGTAAGGCCGTAGTCAAGAATACGGTAAGAGGTCATGACCTCTATATCATCAGCGACGTAATGAACTGCTCCTGCACATATAAGATGTTCGGTCAGGAGAACAGGATGAGCCCTGATGATCATTATCAGGATCTTAAGAGAGTTATCCTCGCCTGCTCCGGTAAGGCAAGAAGGATCAACGTCATCATGC
>OMQY01000293.1 GCA_900313405.1 uncultured Eubacteriales bacterium | reverse complement strand
TTAAGACTGACACTTACAGCGATCCTGATCTGCGCCATTACTGTTTTTACGGCGGCCGGATGCTCTAAAAATGATGTAACTGAATCATCCTCCGGAACAGACATTTCTGTCTCCTCCGGCGGAACCGAAAAGACGGAACTGTCCGGTATAACCGTTCCCGAAGAATACGATGCAGATTCCAGGTGCTACAGATCGATCACGGTAGATATAGATTACGGGTTTGAAGGACATATCGGAGATATATTCCCTGCCGGGGAAGAAGTCTGCTATCTGGTTTACGAGAATCCATCAGTCGGAAACGTCGGTGACGCAACTAACAGAATGATATTTACCGATAAAAGAGGAAACGAGACGCGCAGGTTTGATCTCGACATGTCTGTTCATACGTGCTCATACTCTGATGGGAGAATAATCGCGATCGATCTGATGAATAACGTCTGTTTCATTGATGCCATGACAGGAGATATAACGGCAACATATACCCCTGATATACCGGCCGGTTATTATGGAAGTGTTGCGGTCGGAGCCATTACGGATGGTTATGTTGTACTCATGCAGGGCCGGGCGATGCGATATGATCTTGAAGGAAACGAGACCGGCAGGATCGAGGATGATACGCTTCCGTTAAACTACAACTATCAATTTCCGATCAGAACGATAAATGGCAAGATCTGGGCGGTCGATGATGACGCAGTACCATGCAGATTTATCGAACTTGATTTTGAAGCCGGTATGGTCAGGACTGAGATCAATGCACGCGACATGGGCATAAGCGATATAAGCGGGCTGATGGAGACCGGAATATATAGTTTCACGGAATTTAGCGACATCTACTCTGTGGCTGATCCTGAGAACGGAACCTTCAGGACTATCGCATATAAGTCTAATATGCTGATCGAACCTGCCAGGTCATCGAGTAACCTTTTCTCTGAAGCTACACCTATAGACGATGATCTTATCATTGTTCCACATTACTATGTCGATACATCAGCTCAGATCACATATGTCTACTATGATCCGGACCTTGACTTTTCTACAAGGCAGGAACTGACTATAGGCGGCTTCGGAGTTATGTCGGACAGCATAGTCGAGAGAGCAGTATTCAACTTCAACAACAGCCAGGATGAGTACTATGTCAGGACTGTCGAATTCATCGATCTCTATCCTTCTACAGGGGAAGGCGCTGAAGCAGAGATACAGAGGAACGCACAGATCATCCGCGATTTCAACAGCGGCAATTCACCTGATATCTTCTACGGGGGTACTTTCGATTATATGTATTGGGGAAGAGCCGGAATGGTCGCTGATATATCAGATTATATCGATCTGGATGAATGCCATGTGGCACCGTCGATCAGATCTCTCATGCAGGACGATGACGGACACCTTTATCAGATCTTCGGGGCATTTAATGTTACCGGAAACTTCGGACTCGGCAGCGTATGGGGCGAAGGTACGGACTTCTCGCTGTGGGATATCCCCGAACCGGGAGAAGGCTGTACCATCGACGGAGGAAGGGATTCTGCGGATATCGTCTACAGCGCGCTTCTGTACCGGATGCATGACGGTCTTCCCGACTCATCTGCCATGAGACGGCTCGTTCAGACCGCCTACGACCTTGGGACCGATCCTTCGACCGCCCCGCTTGCCTATGCAGATGCGGACGGGGTCAGAAACGGCATCTACCTGATGTGTACACAGTATCTGTGGAGTGCAACCGATTATCACGATCTCGTAAGAACTATGGGTGAGATACCGACTTATATAGGCTTCCCTTCGTATAACGGATCGTCGCACCCGATCGAACCCGGAGGACTCATGGCGGTGAATGCCGGGGCATCGGATATCGAAGCGTGCTGCGAGTTCATGTCATATATATTATCCGATACCTGTCAGTACACTATGCTTGGCGGAGGATTCCCCGTCAATTCCGAGATCTATGACATCTATCTTGATGCCCTTGTAGACCGCAATTCTCTCCCTGATGACGTGGCAGATCTGATTCTTCCTTTCTGCAGGACTTTCGATAACATGACAGGAGAGAGAGTTGATCTTGTTATCACGCAGGAAGAGGCAGATGCGATACGTGCCATGATAGATACGGTTGACTCGATCACCGTTCACGACTTCGGCGTATGGGATATTGTCTTAGGCGAGATGACAACGATCTACACTCAGGACAAAGACCCGGATGATGTAGCGGACAGCATGCTCTCGAGGCTCGATATCTTCCTGAGTGAGAACGAGCTGTAAGGCTCGGCTAACCGTTACATACCTCGTAAAGCTCGTTGAGGCTGCAGTTGCAGAGAATCCTCAGATCCCGATCGCTCTGCACCTCGACCACGGTGATACTTTCGAGCTTTGTAAGTCCTGTATCGACGGTGGTTTCACATCCGTCATGATCGATGCTTCCTCCAAGTCTTTACTGATCAGGATACAAAGGGGCTGTCTCGTTAAGCTGAGACGGCCTCTATTTTATTCTTCACCGACAGCTTTTCGAGACACTTTTACCACATTATTGGCGAAAAGTCGGAATTGTGTGGTAATGCGACTGGTGCCGTTACCACATTATTGGCGAAAAGTTGGAATTGTGTGGTAATGTGACCGTTGCCGTTACCACATTATTGGCGA
>OMQY01000129.1 GCA_900313405.1 uncultured Eubacteriales bacterium | reverse complement strand
GCGCAGTCATAGCCATCGCCAGTATCGCGACAGCAGTCTTACCCGAACCGACATCGCCCTGAACCAGGCGGTTCATCGGGCGGCTCTTCATCAGGTCACTCCTGATATCAACGAGCGCTTGCTTCTGATCGTCGGTCAGTTCGAACCCGAGGTTCTGAAGCACACGCTTCCATCTGGCATCAGTCTCACTACTGATCTTCGCCGGGATTACGACGGGGGCCTTCTCTTCGGCCGCATCGCCGTGCATGTATTTCTTCATGCCTATTCCGAGCAGTATCAGCTCCTCATAAGCAAGCCTTCTTCTCGCATCTTCCGCCTGCGGGACGCTCTCGGGGAAATGCACGAGTCTGTATGCGTCGCTCGCCGACATCAGCCCTTCGCGCCTGACGGTCTCTTTCGGGATCACGTTCGGGACGCTGTTGCCGACCAGCTTCAGCGCAGTCCTGATCCACTTGGCGAGCTGATTCGAGGTAACTCCCGCAGTCAGCCTGTAGACCGGCCTGACCAGCTGCATCTCCGCGATATCATCATCTTTATCGACATGCGGGTTGATCATCTGCAGTCTGCCGCCGTAATAGCTCACCATCCCATGTACGAAAACCCTGTCGCCTCTGGCAAATCTCCCCGCCACATAAGGCGCATTAAAGAACGACAGCTCGATCCTGCCCGCCCCGTCACTCACAAAGAAAGCAATCGGAGCCGTGCGTTTCCTGCCCTTCCTCACCGGGGCAGTCGCCACTGTCCCCCTGAAAGACACCTCAGAGCCCTCCCTCGCCTCCGCGATCGTCTCGACGCGGCTCCAGTCGTTATACCTGACCGGAAAATAGCTGATGAGATCATAGACCGTATGAATATCAAGGCGCTCCAATCTCCGCTCCGCTTCCGGACCGATTCCATACAAAACGCTGACGGGACTGTCAAGAGTAACGCTCTTCATAGTTGACATTATAACACTAAGCGAGCACCTTGCTTGCAAGGGGTGCGAGCGCACGTGTTTGAAGAGAGCGAAGCGAAATATAACACTAAGCGGTGCTCGCATCTTTCGCGGAATATACGAACAGTCCTCGTCGCCGCGCGGGCGCGGCTCCTGCGGAACTAATTCCGCGGAAGATGCTCGCGCCTGCGGTAGCACGCCGGAAGGCGGTGCGGTCGTCGACTTGCATGTGAAGAGCACGCCGGAAGATCGACAACTGTATCGACAACTTTTTCGACAACTATTGAGTGAATAGTTGTCACGCTAGTTGTCAAAAGCCGCGATTCAGCCTGTTTGACAACTATATCGACAACTCCGGAAGAAATAGTTGTCACGCTGGTTGTCAAAGGCCTCAGATACGACTGCTCTGCTCAAAGGATAAAGGATTCTCAGGCACCGAGTATTCAGCGTCCCTCTCCCAAGGGAGCGGCATTGGATCGAGATTCACACTCTCTTCAGGCAGAATGAAGAGAGCGGACAGGTGTCGCACGCGGGGCGGGCGGCGCGGCAATAAGCGCGGCCGAGGGCGACGGATTGGTGGCCGAGCGCGATCCAACAAGACGACGGGAAGACTTTGCAGATGTCTGCTTCGACTTTGGTCGGGTCGGTGTTGTCTGTGATGCCGATGCGGTACATGACGCGCTTGCAGTGGGTGTCAACGACCATGGCGGGGATGGCGTAGATCTCGCCGACGATGAGGTTGGCGATCTTGCGGCCGATGCCGGGGCATGTCATGAGTTCGGTGACGTCGGATGGGACGCGGTGGTCCCAACGGGAGCAGTAGGCGGTCGCGAAGGCGACGACGGAGCGGGATTTGGCGCGGTGGAGGCCGCAGGGCCTGATGATGTCGCCGATAGTGTCGACTCCGGCGTCGCGGATCTGCTCCATGGTGGGATACTTTTCGAAAAGCTCGCCCGCGGTGATGTTCACGCGCTCATCGGTGCACTGGGCCGAGAGGATCCCCCGGATCGCGAGGCGTTCCGGCAGGTCGCGGTCGAGCGTGCAGGCGACGTCAGGGAATGCGTTGCCGAGGGCGGCGAGGGTCATGTCGGCGAGCTCGCGCCGGCGCTTTAGCGATATCTTCATTTATCTGTCCTCGGGCGGGGTCGGCAGCGTGAAAATGAAGTTGGCGCCGCCGAGGTCTGTGCTCTCGTCCAGAACGATGGACTGGCCGTGGCCGACCAGGATCTGCTTACAGATGTAGAGCCCGAGACCGAAGCCCGCCTGCTTACGGGAAGGGTCGGCCTTGTAGAAGCTCTCGAAGACGCGGGCGCGCTTGTCCTCGTCGACGCCGGGGCCTGAGTCCTCAACGTTCATTTGGATGCGCTTGCCGTCTTCGGTGCGCGCGACGGTGACACGGATGTTGCCTCCGATCGGCGTGAACTTGATGGCGTTCGAGATGATGTTTACTACGACTCTGCACAGAGGCTGCGGTTCGCCGTAAGCGACGGGCTCAGCAACTTCGTAGACTGTCTTCAGGTCGATCTTCTTTTCTTTGAGCTGCGGCTCGAGGTTCGAGACGATGTCTTCGAGCATTTCTTCGACGTTGAAGCTCTCCATCATCTCGGGGTCGACATGAGTCAGGGACGACGCTTCGGTCATCGAGGAGACCAGACGGCGGATGCGGTCGGCCTCATTCTTGATCATGACGAGATATTTGCGATGATTCTCCGGGGGGATCGTGCCGTCGGTCATGGCGGTGACAAAACCGTTGATCGAGGTAAGGGGCGTCCTTATGTCGTGCGCGACGCTGGAGATGAAGATGCCGCGGTCTTTTTCCTGATTCTCGAGCATCTCGAGCATGTTGTTGAGCGTCGTTCCCATCTCCGCGAGGTCGGACGATACGCTGAAGAGCGAGAGCTCGTTTGATTCGGTGTATTTCTTGCCGACACGTGCTGAATAGTCGCCTTCGGACACGCGTGTGATGACGCGCGAGATCTCGCGCAAGGGTCGCATCGATATCGTGACGAAGCCGATAAAGAGTGCGACTGAGACGAGGAGCGCGATGAGTGCCGGAACAAGGACGACCGAGAAATACTCGGACCTTGCATCCGACATATCGACGCTGTGCATGACTATCAGGTAGTTGCCGGTATCTCCTATCGGGGTGCAGGTTATGACCTCGAATTCGTTGGTGCGGCTCAGAGTGTCTGTCTCCTGGGTGCGGGAGACGGAAGCCTTTTCGATGAGATCGGTCAGCGACTCATCGGTTATGCTGAAGACGCCGTCGCGGATATCGCCGTCCGGCATCATGGACTGATCGACGATGTTGCGGCTTATGACACGGCCGAGGACATCGGTGATATAGATGTTACCCGTGCTCGAATACATCTCGGAGTGCAACAGGTACTCAGACAACATGCGGGCACCCTCTTCATCAGACAGGGAGTTCGCCTGCTCGAGGTCGTAAGCGAGATTGTTTCCCGTGTCCTGCGCGAGTTTTATGTTGTCATCGACCGTCTTGTTGTGCATATTCTCGTACGAAAGAAATATAAGCACAGCAAAAACGATCACTGTGCTTATTATCAGAAACGAATTAAGAAAAACTGCAAAACTCGCGGATATGCCTTTACTTTGTTTCAAACTTGTAACCCTTGCTCCATACGGTCTTTATGCACCAGTTCTGTTCTCTTCCGGGCTTCTCGATCTTCTCTCTGATCCTCTTGACGTGAACATCTACGGTCCTTGATTCTCCGTAGAAATCATAGCCCCATACATTCTCCAGAAGCTGCTCTCTCGTAAACACCCTGTTCGGGTTAGAAGCAAGGAAGAACAGGAGTTCCAGTTCCTTAGGCGGCATGTAGATCTCCTGGCCGTCGACGGTAACAACATACTTGACCTTGTCGACGCTGAAGCCGGGATATGTGATGACCTCTGATCCTCCGGTGGTCTCCTCTTCAGAAGCAGCCTCCTCGGCAGCGGCATCACGCTTGTCGGTCCTTCTCAAGACCGCCTTTACGCGGGCAAGTAATTCCTTAGGCTCGAAAGGCTTCGGCATATAATCATCAGCACCGAGCTCAAGACCTACGATCTTGTCGAGCGTGTCGGTCCTTGCCGTAAGCATGATTATCGGAACATCTGAGGTCTTACGGATCTCGCGGCAGATATCATTGCCGTCCATACCGGGCAACATGATATCAAGGATGATAATGTCGGGCTCGGAACTGTTGAACGCAGCCACAGCCTTGTCGCCCTTCATACAGGTAGACACGCTATACCCTTCCTTCTCGAAATAAACCTTGAGAAGTTCGATTATCCCTTCGTCATCATCAATAAGCAGAACCTTTTTCACCCTGGCACCTCACTAATCATTCCGAATCCCTGTTTATCTCTTCAACTTCCTTAGTAAAAGACGACACATCCGTAAAATCCCTGTAGACGGACGCGAATCTTACATATGCTACTTTATCGAGACCCTTGAGCCTGTTCATGACGAGTTCGCCGATCGCATTGGACGAGATCTCCCCGTTGCGCTGTTCCTGAAGCAGCGACTCAACGGAGTTCACGATCTCCATAAGCTGGTCATTAGATATCGGACGCTTGGAGCAGGCAGCCGACAGGCCGCTCATAAGCTTCTCTCTCGAGAATTCTTCTCTCGTTCCGTCCTTCTTGATCACCTTGAACTGCAGTCCCTCGATCCTCTCGATAGTCGAGAATCTGTAACCGCACGCTATGCATTCACGGCGACGTCTTATTACGCGGTTCTCCTCTGACGGTCTGGTATCTATAACCTTATCGTCGTTCTGCCCGCACTTAGGACATCTCATTGCAAGTCACCGTTTTAATCCTTAATTACTGATATTGTCTCCCGATGAAGGATCCCCGGACGAAGATCACTCGGAATCTCTGCCGAACATGAACCACGGCTTAGCAGACTTCTGAGGCTGTTCGTCAGCTACAGGAGAAGGGCTGATATTGGCCTGGGGCCTTCCGCCGCGCTGAACCTGAGGCTGCTGAACAGGTGTCTGCTGATAAGGAGGGATCGGCTGAGCAGGCTGTGCAGGCTGAACTCTTACAGGCTGTACAGGTGCCTGAGGCTGTGCCTGCTGAACAGGTGCCTCAACAGGCTCTGCCGTTACTTCAACTCTGGAACCCCTCGGAGCGCCCGTTACAACGGACTCATCACCGAAAAGGAATCCGGGAGCCGCCGTACTTCTCTGAACAGGCTCCGGTGCGGGCTGCTCAACGGGACGGCTGTATACACTCCTTGACTGAGCCTGAGCCTTAGGTGTCTCAGTGATCAGATTAGGGTTATTCCTGGACAATACGGATGTGCTGGCACGATGGTTGGCCGAAGCATTGATGCTGTTGTCAAATCCTGAAGCGATAACAGTGATCATGATCTCATCCTCGAGGGATGTGTCGATAACGGCACCGACAATGATCTCAGCCTCGGGAGCAACTGCCTCACGAACGATCTTGGCAGCGGAGTCGATCTCCTGCAGCTTCATGTTACGTCCGCCGGTGAAGTTGATGATAACACCGTTAGCGCCCTCGATAGTCGTATCGAGCAGAGGTGAGTTGATAGCCTGACGAACAGCAGCAGCCGCTCTTCCCTCACCGGAAGCACGACCGATACCCATATGGCAGATACCTGCCTTGGTCATTACTCTTCTTACATCGGCAAGGTCGAGGTTGATAAGTCCGGGGATAGCAACGAGATCGGAGATACCCGCTACACCAAACTTCAATACCTGATCTGCCATATTGAATGCATCCTCGAAAGAAGTATCGTCATCAACAACTTCGAGCAGCTTATCGTTAGCAACAACGACGAGAGAGTCAACATACTTCTCGAGCTCTCTGATACCGCGCTCCGCATTGGATGCTCTTCTCGCACCCTCGAAGCCGAAAGGTCTTGTTACAACGGCAACCGTCAGGATACCGAGCTCCTGAGCGATCTGAGCAACAACAGGAGCAGCACCTGTACCCGTACCGCCGCCCATACCGGCTGTGATAAAGAGCATATCCGTATTAGCGATCGCCTCAGCGATCTCATCCTTGGACTCCTCGGCAGCCTTCTCACCGATACTGGGATCGGCACCGCATCCGAGGCCTCTGGTAACCTTCTCACCGATCTGGATCCTGACCGGCGCCTTGGACCTTGCCAATGCCTGATTATCACTGTTCACGGAGATAAAGTCTATTCCCTGGACTCCGCTCTCGAGCATACGATCAACGGCATTACATCCGCCGCCGCCGACACCGATAACCTTAATGGTTGCAAAATGTTCCTCGTCCAAAACAAATCCTCGCTTACTCTCAGACATGTTCAAGTCCCTCCGATCAGAGATATTGTGTTCGCAATACATAATTTATTCAATATATGGTACAACAACTTGAATTCTACCCTAAATATAGTATAGCTTCAATATAGATGTTACCCATAACCTTGTAAAATGTTAATACTTTTTTTATTTTTTTCAAATATCTGTAATATTCCTGTTCCGTAGCTGACACTCAGGCGCTCAGCCTGCCGGCGCGCTATCAAGGGCGCCGCCACGAGTGAGACATAATGCCGTCAGATCGCCCTCACTCGTACTCCCTGTAGATGAACTCCTCGTCCGTCATGTCCAGGACGCCGTCGGGGAGGTTGTCGAACGCGCCTTCGAGGATCGCGAAGCAGAGCTGCGACATGTCCTCGTTGATATTGTCGATCTCCTTGAGCTTGACCTGTAGGATGGAGCCCTCGGGGAGGTAGATGGTCAGGAAGAAGTTGCCGCTCGGGAGCATGCGTACTTCGATAAGGTTCTCGAAAAAGCTGTATCCGCTGTTAACGCCGCTGTTGCTGTCGGCAGCGAGCACCGCCCCGAGGACGATGATCATCTTCTGGTAGGCGGTGTCGTCGATCGCCTTGAGCTTCTTCCCGATGACGACGGAATCAATGTCGAGGCCGCAGATCAGCGGACGGATGGTGTCGTCGGAATGAGAATCGAGCTCGAGCACGATACCTTCGGAGTCGATCGCAGCGTAGCCGTCGGGGACTTTGACATAAGCGACTTTCTGACGCTCGGTGACCTCGATGTTGATGGTCGAGGGGAATTTGACGCTGATCTCGATGTTCTTGATATAAGGGTTATTCGCTTCGATCCTGCGCTCAGTGTCGCCGTAATCCATGCTGACCACGTCGAAGAAGCCTCCGCTGATCCCGGAGAACAGGTGATCGTTATATTCGATGCCGGCCGCCTCGAGGATCTCCTGGTCGGACACGGCTACATTGCCGGAGATGTTGATCTCTTTGACGCGGAAGAACGGGTGGAATGCCACGGACAAGACAAAGATCAGAAGGAGCACGCCGAGGATCATCAACAGCATCGTCCTCAGGCTGATCGGAAAAGGTTCGGGCTCACGGTCGCTGATATCGAACGGGAAATGAGTGCCCGGCCTCGCCTGAACTTTGCCCTCGGGCTTCTTGCCGTCAGCCTTCTTCTCAGTCTCAGCCCTCTTGTCCGCATCCGCGCCCTCGGCCTTCTTATCCTCAACCTTCTTTGTCTCGGCCTCGGCCTTCTTCCCCTCGGCCTTTTTGCCGTCGCCCTCGGCCTTTTTCTCCTCGTCACCGAAGACCGTCACGCCCTCTTCTTCAGGGACAGCCTTGGCGGGCTCTGCCTTTTCATCGGCAGCAGAAGGCGAGCGCCCGGCGGGCCCGCTCTTGCCGGACTTATCTGCGTCCTCTTCCTTATCGAAAAGTTCCTTCAGTTCCTCGTCGTCCATCGTT
>OMQY01000041.1 GCA_900313405.1 uncultured Eubacteriales bacterium | reverse complement strand
GTCTATCTGCTCCTGTAACATCAAGAACCGGATAAGAGAGATAAGGGCTGATGAGTATATCAGTGCTCCGGAACTCGTAAGGCTTCTGATCTCCGCTGTAGATGACGAAGATGAGCTGTCTGACGCTTATGCACAGATACCCGAGCAGCAGAGGGGAGATGTCTCCTATTCATATCTTAAAGAGTATACCGATATCCTGAGAGAATTATCCGAGCCCAACGGAGAGATCAAGTCGTTCAGACTGCTCGGTGAATATGAGACAGAGATATTGCTCGATGACTGCTTGAGCAGCATCGGAGGAGCTGAGGCAGGATCGGAGCTGTACGGGAAGCTCGGATGTGCGGAACTGCTCTTCGACGAAGAGACCGATAATCCGGTCTATCTGTTTTTCGCTTATGACAAGGATGATCATGCTGTACTGTCTTCTGAGTGGATCAGCGATGTGATCGGGATCTACAGTTACGCCGGACACTATTTCAAGCTTCTTGAAGACGGGAAGATCGATGAGGATGAAGAAGGATATGAAGAGAGAAGGGCAGCGTCTCTTGAGGGCATCTATACGCTCCTCAGGCCTGCATATGACCCTGCGGAATACAGTGACGCTGTGGTTTATGCGAAGGTACAGGCGCTCTTTGATTATTATGTCGGCGACAGTAAAAATGATCTTCTTGAGTATGAGATACTGTCACTGTCTCCGGCCGAATACGAGGTAGCTGTCCCTGATAAGACGGATCTGTTGCCGGACGGTGAGATCGTCACGCACAGTCTTACTATTGCACGTGATACCGATGGCGGATACCGCATATACGACAAGATCCCGCAGGTTATCGATGCATCACTGTCGTGGGTCTATGAAGGCGATGCAAGACGTATCCGATGCGGAATGTCCTATAACGATGTCTCACAGGAGATGACATCGATAAAGAGGACTATGGGCAATCCAATGTATACTTCCCGCATTACAAATGAGCGCGGTAACTTCTACCTTATGTACTATTCCGGATTGTGTCTGTGGTTCAGGATAGTCGAGGAAGATACAGCTGCCAATACATGGTCCGTCCAACTCGTAGAGGTGAAGCTTTACGGTGATACATATTCGGTAGGTATCGGATTAGTAGTCGGATCGACGACTGACGACATACTTATCAAGTACCCGTTTATCGATGATTCCGACTATGATCTTACTTATGAAGGTTCGGATACGAAGGTAAGTCTAACCTATGACAGTGACGAGAACGGTACGATAACAGAGATCAGATTGGACGTTGTCTGATCTTATTCGATGATCCTGTCCCGGAGAGTGTTAATGTCGTGTTCTGACAGTCCGGTGTCGAGAAGAAAAGATACGATATCGCCCTTATATTCTTTATCAAGCCAGTCAAGAAGGATCTCCATATTCTCCGCATCTGACCGAAGCGTATGCTTGAGTTCGTCTTCGCGCTTCTCGATAAGGGGATCAAGAAGGTATGCCGCATACTCGTAAGAGACCTTGTAGTTGAGAACGATATCCTCGCGTGTTGCCCCGGCAAGCAGATAGAGGAGAGCCGTAATGATCCCGGTGCGGTCTTTGCCGTGTGCGCAGTGGAAGAGACAGACACCGTCGGTGTTATTGGTCAGTATCCTCAACACGTCAGCGAGTTCATCCTTATAATCCTTGAGAACTGAAATATAGTAGTGACCGAGTTTATGAGTCCTTAAGTAGTTCATCATGGCATCTTTATCAAGTGCGTCAGGATCGCCCGTAAACAGAGGAATGTTGTAAAAGATAACATCTTTATCATGCTCAAACGGATTTCCGAAACGCTTCAGTTCAGCAGACGATCTTAAGTCGATTACCGTATTTACGCCGTACTCTTTTATGAGACGACGTCCTTTATCGGTGGCATCTACGGGTGATCCGGAACGAAGAAAGACACCCTTCCTGAATGTCTTGCCGCCTTTAAGGGGCATACCGCCGAGCTCTCTCAGATTAAGAGTATCTCCAACGAATAATCGCTGAACTGAAGGATCATACACTGACATAAAGTAACCTCGCTGAATGAAGCATGAGTTCCTTGAGAATCCTGCTGTTTTTGCCTGACAATTATATAGATTTATCGGTTGACAATCAAATCACGCTGTAATAATATATTTGAGCCGTACGGAAACGGCACGGTATAAATGCGCCCGTAGCTCAACTGGATAGAGTGTCTGACTACGGATCAGAAGGTTGTGGATTCGATCTCTGCCGGGCGCGCCACGATGAAGCCCCTGAGACAATTTGTTTCAGGGGCTTTTTGTTATGCTCTCGCGAAAAAGATGCCTTTGATCAAAGTGATGCCTAGAAGCCCCGATGGGGTGTATAATAAGACCCATCTCGAGAAGGAGGCAATTAGTTATGAGACGTTTATTGATCGTGGTTGATATGCAGAAGGATTTTATTGACGGAGCCCTCGGATTTGAAGGGGCTGATAAGATAATCCCCGGAATAATCGGTCGCATAAATGAATATAAGGCTGCGGGTGATGAGGTTGTTTATACTCTCGATACTCATACAGAGGATTATATGAATACCCAGGAGGGGAAGAACCTTCCTGTCATCCATTGCGTAAAGGGTTCTGACGGGCATAAGCTCGCAGATGAACTGTCTGAGGTCTTAAGTGACTGCAAGTGCTTCGAGAAGCCGACTTTCGGCAGTATGGAGCTTGCTTCATATATAAGCGAGAACGCTTCTGAACTGTCCGGGATAGAAGTCTGCGGTCTTGTCTCGAATATATGTGTCCTGTCAAATGCCGTCATAGCCAAGGCAGCGGCTCCCGAGACTCCCGTCATCGTTGACAGCTCCCTTACGGATTCTTTCGACAAGGAATTGAATAAAGAGACTTTCGATGTTCTTCGTGGCATCCAGGTCAAAGTGATCTGAGCATCCTGAGGCATCAGGCAATATTATATTGCATTTATCCGTTTCTCTGTGCTAAAATCCTTATTCGGTTGACTTAAATATGTATTTATATATACGGAGGAGATAAAAATGGCAGTACAGATCGAGAAGAAGGAACACAGTCTCGTTGAGATGTCCTTTAACGCTACAAGAGAAGAGTTCAACGAGGCTCTTAAGAAGTCCTATAACAAGAACAAGAAGAGATTCCAGGTTCCGGGCTTCAGAAAGGGTAAGGTTCCTTACCAGCTCGTTATCCAGTACTACGGTGAGGGTGTTCTCTATGAGGATGCCATCGATGAGATCGCCAATGCGGCATATGTAGAGGCTGTTAAGGAGAACGATCTTAAGGTCGTATCCCGTCCTGACCTTGACGTAAAGTCTATCGGCGAAGAAGGTCTGGAATATACGATCTCCGTTTATGTTAAGCCTGATGTTACACTCGGTGAGTATGAGGGTATCAAGGTTCCTTATTCCATCCGTGAGATCACAGATGAGACAGTTGATGCCGAGATCGAGAGAATGAGAAAGAGGAACGCTTCCATCGAGGAAGTTGAGCGTCCTGCCGAGAAGGGTGATACGGTATCTATCGATTACGAAGGATTCAAGGATGGTGTTGCCTTCGAGGGCGGCAAGGGTGAGAACTATAACCTTAAGCTCGGTTCCGGTTCCTTCATCCCCGGCTTCGAGGACCAGGTAGTGGGTCATTCCGCAGGTGAAGAGTTCGCTATCGACGTTAAGTTCCCCGAAGATTATCACGCTGAGGATCTCAAGGGTGCTGATGCTACATTTAATGTTAAGATCCACGCCGTTAAGGCTGAGAAGCTCCCCGAGCTCGACGATGAGTTCGTTAAGGATGTATCCGAGTTCGATACACTTGATGAGCTGAAGGCTGATATCAGGAAGAACCAGGTAGAGGCAGCCAAGAAGGATGCTGACAACCTTTTCGATAATGATGTTGTTAAGGCAGTATGTGATAACGCTACAGTCGAGATCCCCGAGTCCATGATCGATAACGAAGTAGAGCAGATCGCTCAGGAGCAGGCTTCAAGAATGGAGCAGCAGGGCATCAAGTTCGAGATGTACCTCAAGTATATGGGCCAGACGATCGATGAGTTTAAGGCTTCTCTCAGACCTTCTGCAGAGATCCGCGTTAAGAGCAATCTCGTAATCGAGAAGGTTGCCGCCGAGAAGGGTATCGAGGCAACTGCCGAGGATTATGACAAAGAGATGGAGACAATGGCTGAGAGCTACAAGATGAGCAAGGATGACATCAAGGCTGCACTCGGTGAGGATAATGACTATCTCAAGGAAGCTATCGTCGGCCGCAAGACAGTTGAGTTCTTAAGAGATGCTGCTGTCAAGACAGAGCCCGCTCCGGAGGCTGAGGATAAGGCTGAGGAGAAGGCTGAGGACGCTGAGTAAGCAGGGTCGCGGATTTAATAAAAGCAATTAAGGAGTTGCCTCGGCTTTAAGGCCGAGGCGGCTCTTTTTTATCAGGCTCGAAAAGGAATGACCGTGAGATTGTTCCCGCTCTCGGCGCAGTCTCCGAAGTTGTCAGGGAGCAGATTGACCACAGAGAATGAGAAATCCGGCTTTTCTGTGGTGCTTGTCAAGGCTGCCGTCAACAGATTTGCCGTCCGGAGGTCATTTCTGTTGACGCAGCCACTCCCGCCGTCAACAGATTTGCGGTCAGGAGACCATTTCTGTTGACGCAGCCACTCACACCGTCAACAGATTTGTTGTCTGGAGGCCATTTCTGTTGACGCAGCCGCCCCCGCCGTCAACAGATTTGTTGTCTGATGGCCATTTCTGTTGACGCAGCCGCCCCGCCGTCAACAGATTTGCGGTCTGGAGGCCATTTCTATTGACGCGCTGCTCTCACCGTCAACAGATGTTGTTAAAGATGGTCGAAAAATAGCATTTTGTTATCTCAATGTCATTAACGACTTCACGATAGTCTTGGTTTAATGATAAAATATATTGGTAAATAATCATCAGGAGATTTTTCAATGGCAAAT
>OMQY01000128.1 GCA_900313405.1 uncultured Eubacteriales bacterium | reverse complement strand
TCTATGTTGTTCTTCCTTATATATCCGATGTGCATGACTGTGTTATCTTCATCGCCTTTGAACCGGACCATCTTATACTGCTGACCGTTCACATCATCACAGATGATCCCCGAGCAGAGAGTATAGCCGTTAAGCTCATTCATGAGATTAAGTCCCGAGCCTCTGTCACATACTTTGATGCGTCTCGGGTATTCCTTCTCGGCGAGGATCTCCTCTGCGAAGTAGATGGAATCACCGTCTCCCTGTTCGAAGGTCAGACAAGGATATGGAGCGAGGTCTTCCATTGTCAGTTCCTCGGCATCGGCGAGAGGATGTGTCTTGGTAATATAGACGCATGCTTTGCAGTCGATAAGATGAGTAAAGCTCAGGTCATTGTCACGAAGCTTTTTCTCTATGACTTTCCTGTTATATTCGCTGATAAAGAGTATGCCGATATCGCTCTTCATGGAGCCAACATCGTCGATGACGTCTCTTGTCATCGTTTCTCTGAAGACGAATTCGTACTTCTCGAGATCAAAATCCTTAACGAATTCCGTGAATGCTTTTATGGCAAATGAATAGTGCTGGGTGGATATTCCGAAACGTCTTTTACGCTCTCCGACATTCCCGAAGCGATCCTTCAGGATGTCGTACTGCTGGCTGACCTGTTTCGCATACACGATGAACTCCCTGCCTTCAGGTGTCAGGATCATTCCCTTTCCCGATCTTACGAATACGGAGAACCCGAGCTCAGATTCAAGTTCCTTGATCGCTTTTGTAAGCGTAGGCTGTGTGATAAAAAGGTTCTCAGCGGCGCGGTTCATCGAGCCGATCTCGGCGATGGTTATAGCATATAACAGCTGTTGGATCGTCATATAGTCAATTATCCTTTTAGTTGATAACTAATTGTAGTAATTTTGCTATGAAGGTAACAGCAGTTATTATCTATAACTAAATATCGTTTCTATTGATATGATACGGGACTCAGCCTGCCCTGATCCATCTTAAGCACTCTGGAAGCAAAGCCCAATGTCTCCTTCTGATGCGTCACGACAATAACTGCAGTTCCGTTATCTGCGATCTGTCTGAAGATACTCATGACGCGGGAAGTATTAAGTGAGTCAAGGCTCCCTGTCGGCTCGTCGGCAATGATCAGCTCGGGACTGTCGATGAATGCCCTCGCTATGGTTGCCCGTCTCATCTCGCCGCCCGACAGTTCAGAAGGATATTCGTCCAGCAGTTCCTCTATTCCGAGACTTGAAGCTACGGCCTTAAGACGCTCTTCTGAAGGAGGCTTATGACCGCTTATGACATAGGGGAAAAGTATATTCTCCCTTATCGTCAAAGTCGTGAGCAGGCTGTCACCCTGGGGGATGTATTTGACCTTCCTGTTTCTTACTTCGGAGATCTCCCGGTCGGACATATCGCTTAATGATCTTCCGTCGATATATACTTTCCCCGAGGTCGGCTCCGTAAGTCCCGTAAGCAGGTTAAGCAAAGTTGTCTTGCCGCTGCCGGACTCACCTTCTATCATGACGAATTCTCCGGGCTCTATCTGAAGATCCGTCAGGTCTACTGCTCGAAAAGTCTTCCCTCTCCTCTTGTACTCTTTTACAAGAGCTTCCGTCTTCAACAGTGACATATCATTCACCTGCTCTCATAGTGTAATAGGTCTCGGCACGGGTAAGACTTAATGTCGCCAGGAAAGACGACAGTGAACCGAACGCAGTCGTTACCAGGACTCCGAGAGCACCGAAGAGTACGATCAAACGTATCTCGGGCATAAGATAAGGGAGTTCCAGAGAGTACTCGATGTACTTGTTAAAGGGAAAGACCGTGAGGATCCCGAATACCAGTCCGACCAGGCCACCGCCTGATCCTATGATTATTCCTTCGGCAAGAGAAAAGCGGCATATGCGGCTGCCCGATGCGCCGAGTATCCTTAAGACCGCGAATTCCTTTTTTCTCTCATGGAAGATCACCGAGAAGAACAGGATCATCGTCACAAAGGAAATGATCAGTAAGACTAACAGTGTCAGTTTAATAACGCTCTGGACCGATCCGAGCTTGGTCTTCACGTCGTCGATAAGCTTGTCAGTCTCAATGATCCTGATGCCGGATGAATTACGGTAGAGCTCCTTTTCGATGGAAGTAATGTCAGCATCGCCGCTGACGCGGATCAGGACTGTGGACACCAGACCGCTGTCATCTTCGGGATTCAGGAACTGATAGCCTTTGGCAGAGGCATCCTCAAGAATGAAGTGCATGGTCTCACGCGTCATGAAGACCGACTGGTCGAGACCCGTAGCCGTAGCTCCGAGCTTACCCGCCACAGGATACTCAGTCCCGTAGAACTTGACATTGCCATCGGATAAGGGAGTGACTTCACTTCCGATAACTATGCTTCCCTTACTTACCTCATCGGTGATCTTCTCGTCGATCCATGGTGTGATAACAAAATCCGAATCCGGATCATAAGCGATAAGCTGAACGCGGGTCGAGCAGCAGTCCGAGGACAGTGAGGTAAAGTAGAACTGTTCTGTCACAAGCTCTACACCTTCGATCTTACCCGCGGTCTCTACGATCTCTCTGTCCATATAGAAGAATTCAGGCTCGCCCGTAAGAAGAACATTACGGGCATCCGCCTCGGACTCCTCCGGAACGACCATGAGGTCAGCGC
>OMQY01000126.1 GCA_900313405.1 uncultured Eubacteriales bacterium | reverse complement strand
TATTTGTGGGGCACAGTATGGATGAGAGAGTATTTGAAGGGAAGTTCGGACTGGAGAAAGAGAATCTCCGGGTGACTCTCGACGGCCGGCTTGCCTTAACACCGCATCCTTTCGATGGTGATCCTCATATCAGCAAGGACTTCTGCGAGAGTCAGACCGAGATGATAACCGAGGTCTGTGACAGTACGGAGGAGCTCTACAAAGCAATAGTAAGACTCAATAAGCAAGTATCGGATGAGATAGCGAAGAGAGGCGAGTTCCTGTGGAATTCGTCGAATCCGCCTGAGGGGCTGGATACCAACGATGTGCCGGTAGCAAAGTTCAGCGGAAAAGATGCTGCTAAGGAGGATTACCGCAGGTATCTGCTTAAAAAGTACGGACCTGACAGAATGTTGCTGTCCGGGATCCATTATAACTTTTCGCTGGGAGAAGGCTTTATCGATCTTCTCGGCGGAAATAAGGATAAGATCTACTTGAATCTGGCTTCGGACAGTCTGGCCAACGCCTGGTTTATCGTTTATCTGATGTCCGCCAGCCCGAGGGGGAATAAGGCATCTGTAAGATGCAGTGAAGAAGGCTACTGGAATGACTTTGTCCCGGTGCTTGATTATTCTTCGGTCGACAGCTATGTTGACGGTATCGACGAGTATGTCCGCGAGGGCAGACTCGATTCGATCTGTGAGCTGTATCTTCCAGTCAGGATCAAACCCCGGGGTGTAAATACAGCCGAGAACCTCCGTAACGGAATAGATCATATAGAACTCAGAATGATAGATATCAATCCTCTCTGTCCGGTCGGGATAGCGCGCGAGGATCTGTATTTCCTGCATTTATTCTTGATCTACCTGGCACTGAACGGTAACGGACAGTGTACGGGACGAATGCAGGAGATCGCAGTGGACAACATGAAGAAAGCGGCACTCCTGGATGATACGGGAGTATGGATCGAGAAAACGGCGGGAATATGTCTGCCGATCCGGGAAGCGGCGTTAGAGATGTTGTCACTGATGGAGATGTTTTATGAAGAAACAGGTAATCCGCATGTTATGCAGATCCTGGAATTTCAGAAGGCAAAGCTCCTTAAGCGCAACGGAAGATATTCCGAGAAGATATCGGAAATGAAGAGAGGTAAAAAGAGATGTGCGAACTGTTCGCAGTCAGCTCAGATAACAGCATAAGGTTAAACGGATTACTCAACGTGTTTTACGGGAGGAGTGTCGCTAATCCGCATGGATGGGGGATCGCAAAGCTCGAAGGACGTAAAGCGGACATTATTAAAGAGCCGGTCAGGGCATCCGACAGCAAGATCCTTAAGGCGGTACTGCAGTCTCCGGTTAAGGCGACAACATTAATGGCTCATATAAGATATGCGACGATCGGTAATACAGAATATGTGAACTGCCACCCGTTCTCGGGAACGACCGATAACGGCAGGAGGGTGACGCTGATGCATAACGGGACTGTCTTTGAGAGCGAGATCCTCGGAAAGTATGTAAGGACACAGGAAGGTGATACCGACAGCGAGAAGATATTGCTTTATATCCTGGACAGATTGAATCAGGCGGAACGTGAGGGCAAGGATGATACAGACAGCCGACTCAAGATCTATTCAGAGATCGTAGAA
The DNA here is from genome assembly GCA_900313405.1 of uncultured Eubacteriales bacterium. Next base: position 396 of record OMQY01000126.1, on the reverse strand, counting down.
GAACTGGCGCCGGACAACAAATTGAATCTGATCTTCTATGACGGCGAGCTGCTCATGGCTCATACAAATTATCGTAATTCACTCTATGAGAGCCGTCAGAACGGAGCAGCAACAATAGCTACAAGTCCCCTGACAAGTGAGGAGTGGAACGAGCTTCCGTTTACTTCTTTGTGTGCTTATAAGGCAGGCGTGCGGATCTATACGGGTGAGGCACACGGGCATGAATTCATTGACAATGAGGAACAGTTTAAGCTTCTGTACAGAGCATATTCTTATCTCTAATACCCTGGAAGCGGGAGGCACTATGGCAGTTATCGAAGACAACAACATCAAAGAGATACTCTATAACAAATATATCGAACCGACCCGACAGGACCGTAAACACAGAGCGGGGAT
>OMQY01000103.1 GCA_900313405.1 uncultured Eubacteriales bacterium | reverse complement strand
TTGATGACCACATGAACGAGATTGGAAGGTCTGTTTGCTCCGACAACGGCCATGGATCCCATATGCATCAGGACAGCGCCGTCACCGTCAACGCACCAGATCTTCTGTCCGGGCTTGTTGACTGCCACGCCGAGCGCGATCGAAGAACTGTGTCCCATGGAACCTACGGTAAGGAAATCATACTTATGGCTCTGGCCGTTCGCTTCCCTCGTCTCGAAAAGCTCTCTTGACGCTTTTCCGGTAGTGGAGACGATCGGATCCTCGCCGGAGATCTTCACGATATGCTTTATGATATCCTCACGGACCATGACGTTGTCATTCTTGTATTCTACCTTAGGCGCATCGGTCAGCGCGCCCTTGCGGATGACGAATGCGACATCTTTGCCTTCCGCCAGGATACCGTTAAACCGCTCCATTGCCTCAGCGGCCTCTTCGTCAGTCGTATCCTTGCCGATAATGAAGCTGTCGATCCCCATATCATCGAGAAGCTTAACTGTCACTTCTCCCTGATAGATATGCTGCGGCTCGTCGTGGATGCCGGGTTCTCCTCTCCATCCGATGATAAAGACTACCGGGATGGCATAAACCTTGTCGTTAAGGAGCGATGCGACCGGATTGATGATGTTTCCTTCGCCGCTGTTCTGCATATAAACGACGGGGACCTTGCCTGTTGCAAGGTGATATCCTGCGGCAAGAGCCGTGCAGTTTCCTTCGTTCGCGGCGATCACATGGTGGTGCGGATCGATCCCGTAGCGGTCCATGAGGAAGTTGCATAATGCCTTCAGCTGTGAATCCGGAACACCTGTATAAAAATCCGAACCAATTATCTCTACTAACTTCTCAACCTTCATGTTATCAATTCTCCTTAAAGTTCATCTATCAAAGTAATGATCTGTTTGATCGGCATAAGACGGTCGTCGACTTCCTTGGCGCGGTGATATCTTAAGATATCTTCCGCAGTCTGCTGCATTGCAGGGAAGGCCGAGCGTGTAAGCTGGTTCGCGTAGATCACGATGTTGACGCCGTGGGAAGCGAGTTCTTCCTCAGTTATCGTATTGAAGCTCGACGGCACTACCACTATCGGAGTTGTCTTGTCGTCTTCTCTGAACTTATCGCAGAATTCGACGATCTCGGCCGGATCCTTCTTTCTGCTGTGGATCATGATGCCGTCCGCGCCCGCCTTTACAAATGCATGTGCGCGGGTAAGCGCATCCTCCATGCCTTTCTCGAGGATGAGGCTCTCGATCCTTGCGATGATCATGAAGTCGTCGGTAAGCTGCGCACGCTTGCCCGCCGCGATCTTCGCGCTCATCTCTTCTATGGTTGCCTGTGTCTGCTCGACTTCAGTGCCGAACAGACTGTTCTTCTTCAGCCCCTTCTTGTCTTCGATGATGACGGCAGAGACGCCCATCTTCTCAAGGGATCTCACGGTATATACGAAGTGTTCGGTGAGTCCGCCGGTATCTCCGTCGAAGATTATCGGCTTGGTCGTGACTTCAGTTATGTCATCTATGGTCCTGAAGCGGGAAGTCATGTCCACGAGTTCAATGTCGGGTTTGCCCTTGGCCGTGGAGTCGCAGAGGGAACTAATCCACATCGCATCGAACTGGTCGAGACGTCCGTCGTGTTCAACGACAGTCTTCTCGACTATGAGTCCCGTAAGGCCGCTGTGAGCTTCCATAGCCTTTACTATCGGAGTCATGGATATGAGCTGACGCAGCCTCTTGCGGCGGTATTCGGGCATGGCAAGCTTCTCGCGCAGCTGCAGGTCTATCTTGTGGACCTTCTCGTTATAGGTGTAAGGGATATCGACTATCTGTCCGCCGTAATTGCCGACAAGGACTGCCACATGTTCGCGGATCGCTTTCTCCGGCCCCTGTATCCAGTTGTCTCCGTGAACTACATAGTCGGGCTTTATCAGAGTGATCACATCATCATAGAAAGCATCGTTCTGGATCACGACCTCATCTACGCCTTCGAGGGTTCTGTAGAGCTTGATGCGCTCTTCCTGACTTACCGTCGGGAATTTATTAAACCTGATGAGGGCCGCGTCCGACAGGCAGCCGACGATGACCCTTCCCAGTTTCTTCGCTTCATTTATGATGTTCAGGTGACCGTCGTGTATGACATCCGTGCAAAAGCAAGTATAAACTGTCTTCATAGAGTTCTCCTTAATCCTTATATGTTACCGGGATCTGTACTCCGGTAACCTGAAGCGCTTCCTTAAATACCTCGAAAAAGTCTCTTATATCGGCCTCATCGATCGCGCCCA
>OMQY01000125.1 GCA_900313405.1 uncultured Eubacteriales bacterium | reverse complement strand
GCTCGGAAGGCGTAAAGCCGAGCTCCTGAATATGCTTCCGCCCGATAAGGGATACAGCCGCCTCGAGTTCAGGATCCCGTCCCGAGGACTAATGGGATACAGGACCGAGTTTTTGACCGACACTAAGGGCAATGGTATAATGAACAGCGTAATCAGTGGGTTTGAGCCCTTCGCTGGCGATATCGAGACACGTTCACACGGCGTCCTGGTCGCTTTCGAGAGTGGTGAAGCCATGACATACGGTCTGTTCAATGCACAGGACAGAGGAGCATTGCTTATCGGTGCGGGCACACCGGTTTACGAGGGCATGATCGTCGGCGTTAACCCCAAGCCTGAAGATATCACCGTTAATGTATGTAAGAAGAAGCACGTCACGAATATGCGTGCGGCAGGCAGCGATGATGCCATGCGTCTTACCCCTCCTCTTAATTACAGCCTTGAACAGTGTCTGGAATTCATAGAGGATGACGAGTTGTGTGAAGTCACTCCCAAGAATATCAGACTCCGTAAGAAGATACTTAATTCGGATCTGCGCGCCAAGGACAGGGCGGCCAAAAGGAAAGAGGCCGATTCCTGACAGTTCATACCGGCGCACGGACGGAAAGGACAGGACGGATCGGATAAATGTTCTCGAGAAAACTTAAGGTAGCTTTCCGCATACTTCTGGTGCTGGTATTGCTGATCGCCTTCGGTGTGATCGGAGTCTACTTCGGGTACAATTACGTTCTGTCCCAGGAAGCCCGTCTGGATACACTCAAAGAGAATATCGCCTCGGGAGACTTCTATATCGATGAAGATACGGAAGGTGCTGTTCCGCTCGTGATCGAGACCGGTGACATGACATCGGATATTGCCGATAAGCTCTATGAGTCAGGACTCATAGACAACAAGCTTGTCTTCTCGCTGATGAGTAAGGTCAACGGATTCGACGGCACTTATCTTGCCGGAACCCACTACCTGACCCCCGGGCTTAATTATGACGAGATCATGTATGTTCTCACACTTGAACCTGAGAGTGTTGTCGTTACATTCCCTGAGGGTATTACCTATGAAGAGATTAAGGCACGCCTCCACGAGGCAGGCTTGACGTTCAATGATGAAGAGTTCGATAACTGTATGGACAGCCCGAACCTGTTTACCGACTACAGATTCGTAGCTCAGCTCGATCTGTCGGAGGAACGTGATCATGTACTCTCGGGTTATCTGTTCCCGGATACGTATGAATTTGACGTTAATGCCAGCCCGTACTCGATAATCAACACTTTCCTTGCCAATACCAATTCGAAGCTTTACGATGAGTATTACACCAGAGCGGAAGCACTCGGGATGTCCCTCGATGAGGTCATTACCCTTGCCTCCGTAATACAGACTGAGACAGGTAACGCGCTTGATATGATGTACGTATCCGCCGTTTTCCATAACAGGATGAATTCCGAAGACGAGGGCATGCACTATCTGGCATCGGATGCGACGATCAATTTCATCCGTCAGATGAACGGTCTCAAGCCTCATCTGGCTCTCAGTGCCTATGACTTGGAACTCGACAGTCCGTATAACACATATACGCACCCCGGATTACCTCCGGGACCGATATGCATGCCCGGCCTCGATGCGATCCAGGCTGCGCTCTATCCTGAACCGAACTGTAACTATTACTATTTCTGTGCTTCTGCTGACGGCGGAACGGCCTTTGCTGTTACGCGTGAAGAGCATGAAGCGAACGTTGCTCAGTATATGGCGGCATGGGAAGAAGCCGATCGACAGACAGAGGAAGGCATATCATCAGAGCCTTCAGAGCCCTCTGCGCCTTCAGAGACATCCGAGGGTGAAGCCTGATGAAGAGACACGATATTGAAGTACTGAGTCCGGCAGGAGACCCCGATAAACTGCGAGCTGCCGTGTGTTACGGAGCAGATGCCGTCTATATGTCCGGTAAGCAGTATGGTCTTCGATCCTTCAGCGGCAACTTTGACCACGAGCAGATGAAGGAAGGGATCGCTTACGCTCATTCTCACGGTGTAAAGTGCTATGTAACCATGAATGTCATGGCTCTCGAGAATGACCTCAAGGATCTGAATGACGAGATAGATTTTGTTGCCAATGAGGCTCGCGCCGATGCGGTGCTGGTGTCAGATCCCGGTGTGTTCTGCAGAGTAAAAAACGTTGCCCCGGATCTTCCTATCCACATATCTACCCAGGCAAGTGTCACTAACAGCGAGGCATGTAATTTCTGGTATCGCCAGGGGGCTTCCCGTATCGTTCTTGCAAGAGAAGTATCACTCGCCCAGATCCGTGCCATGAAGCCCAAGCTTCCTTCTGATCTGGAGATAGAGTGCTTTGTTCACGGAGCCATGTGCATGGCATATTCCGGACGTTGTCTGTTGTCCAACTACTTTACCGGGCGCAGATCGAATGGCGGTGCGTGTGCCCAG
>OMQY01000170.1 GCA_900313405.1 uncultured Eubacteriales bacterium | reverse complement strand
TTCCAGTTCAGCGATAAGCTGACAGGCACGGATCTTAGGCGCACCTGAAAGTGTACCAGCGGGGAGAACGGCGCTGACAGCGTCCAGACCGTCTGCATCGTCCCTGATAATGCCTCTTACGGTAGAGCCGATGTGCATAACGTGGGAGTAGCGCTCTATATTGTGGTATTTCTCGACCGATACAGAACCGAACTTACTGATCTTACCGATGTCATTACGTCCGAGATCGACCAGCATATTATGTTCGGCCAGTTCCTTGGGATCAGCTAAGAGTTCCTCCTCGAGTGCCTTATCCTCTTCTTCCGTCTTCCCGCGCGGTCTCGTTCCGGCCAGCGGATATGTATATAAGACACCGTCCTCGAGTTTGACGAGCGTCTCGGGCGACGCTCCCGCGCACTCAACATCAGTGCCGGAGAAGTAGAACATATAAGGCGACGGATTAAGTGTCCTTAAGTACCTGTATACGTTAAGAAGACTGCCCTCGTACTCTGCCTCAAGGCGATTGCTCAGCACTATCTGGAAGATATCGCCCTCCTTGATGTGATGCTTTGCCTTATTGACCATATCGCAGTATTGTTCTTCATCGAAAAGCGGTCTGATCTCGCTTCTCAGCACACCCGGCTTCTCCTCACACGGAACACCGTTCCTGATAAGATCCGCCATCTGCGCGAGCTCGGTTACCGCCCTGTTATACTCGACATCGATGTTATCGGTAGAGATATTGACGATGAGGATTATCTTCTGCTCATAGTTATCAAATGCGATCACTTTATCGAAAAGCATCAGATCACAATCCTTAAACTTCTCGCTGTCTTCCGCATCAAGATCGAGTGTGGGTTCTGCATACTTGATGTAATCATAAGCGAAATACCCAACAAGTCCTCCCGTAAACGAGGGCATCCCCTCGATCTTAGGACTTCTGTGATCGGCGATGATCTGCCTTAAGTAGTGATTGGGATCGTCTGTCTCTATCTCGAACGGCCCGGCCTTCAGCTTGCCGTTCATCACCGTAACCTCGAGCTTGGGATCGTAGCCCAGGAAAGTATATCTCCCCCACTTCTCACGGCTCTCTGCCGACTCGAGCATATAGCAGTGGCTCGACACATTCTTAAGTATCTTCAGCACTTCGATCGGTGTCCTTATGTCGGACAGCATCGTCATGCTCACGGGAATACACTTATATTCTCCCGAGTCTGCAAGTTCTCTGATCTGAGTTAATTCAGGTCTGATATTCATCTGTCTGCTCCTTCCTCTTCTTAGGATCGGGTATCCTCTGTCAGAGACCGGAGGCAAATAAAAAGTCCCTGACAGAAGATACTCCTCTTCTGTCAAGGACGAATAATACTTATCCGTGGTGCCACCTTGATTCACGATCACTCGTGCACTTAGCGAGATACCGACATATCCCCGGCAACTAACGTATGCCTTACGTCACAGAATACTCGGTTCTCCCTTTGACTGTGCCCTCAACGGTCCATTTGATGATTTGTTTTCCACCGGACTCTCAGCCCCGCCGGCTCTCTGTGGGAGCATCATCACCTTTATCTCCGTCTCAACGGTTTAGCGATATTCAGTTTCGTCTAATATAATACTGTGTCACATAAAAATCAATACCTAACTTTGAAAGTCCATTAGGGGGTAACACTTTTCACCGCAGTCCAAAAAGACCGTCCCATCGGGACGGTCTTGGTGACTGATCTTGATCACTTAAGGAATCCGCTTATGATAGCTTCTTCCGCCTCTTTCTCGGTCAATCCGAGCGTCATGAGTTTGACGAGCTGTTCACCTGCGATCTTACCGATAGCGGCTTCATGAACAAGCGCAGCATCGACATCATTTGCCTCGAGCGCGGGAACTGCCAGGATGCGGCCATTGTCCATTATGATCGAATCGCATTCGGAATGACCCGAGCATGGGGCATTACCGATGATCTTGGCTTCGAACTTCTGATAGGAATCATCCCTGGCAACTGCCCTCGATACTACATCGGCCGAGGAGCCTTCGCCGTTGAGCTCTACATCATACTTGCTGACTGCATTCTGCTGATCATGTGTCATAAGTCTCTCATGAACGACCATCTTTGCGCCTGCTTTGAGCTCGGCATGAGTTGTACGTACCGTATCATCAACACCCTTGATCTGGATCATCTCCATCTCGCAGTAGCTGCCCTCGTCCATATATACCTCAGTAACGGGATTGAGGATCCTCTTGCCGGAGCCGTTGCCGGAACCGTAATGCTTCTCGACATACTTGACCCGGGCGTTCTTTTCGATAAAGAAACGATGTATACCGTCATGCTCGGAATCGGCACTTCCGCAGTTATCGATACCGCAGCCCGCAACTATCAGAACATCCGCACCTTCACCTACATAGAAGTCATTATAGACATTCTCTTTGAGTCCTGCTCTCGAGATAACAACAGGGATATGTACGCTCTCGTTCTTCGTACCGGGCTTGATCCTGATGTCTATTCCGCTGACATCAGTCTTGCTTACGATCTCGATATTGGCTGTCGAGTTACGCCCGACCGATTCGCCGTCTGATCTGATGTTAAAGGCACCGACCGGGATCTTATGAAGATCTGCAACCTCTTCGAGGATCTTCTTCTGCGTATCATTAAGCTCCATCACTTATCTCCTCCCTTCCACAGATCGACTATGCCGCAGCTCTTGACCGCAGACTCAGTACCGGTAAGCTTCGGAAGGATCTCTTCACTCGTTCCCTTCTCTTCTATATGACCGTCCTTGATCATGATTATCTCATCGGCGATCTTAAGTATCCTCTCCTGATGAGAGATTATTACTATCGAACTTCCCTCGATATTCTTACGCATCCCGTCGAAAACCTCGATCAGATTCTGGAAGCTCCACAGGTCGATTCCGGCCTCCGGCTCATCGAACACTGACATTTCAGAATTCTTGGCAAGGACCGTGGCGATCTCGATCCTCTTAAGTTCGCCCCCCGAGAGGCTCGAATTGACTTCACGATTGATATAGTCTCTGGCACAAAGGCCTACGGCTGCCAGATACTTGCAGGCATCTGAAGAGGACAGTTTCTGTTCGCCCTTGGCGATGCGGATAAGGTCGACGACCTTCAATCCCTTGAAACGCACAGGCTGCTGAAAAGCAAAGCCTATACCTTTACGCGCACGCTCAGTGATCGACATATCAGTTATGTCTTCACCGTTAAAAAGGATCTGACCCGAAGTCGGCCTGATGACACCCGCTATGATCCTGGCAAGTGTCGATTTGCCGCCGCCGTTAGGTCCGGTTATTACCGTCAGCTTCCCGTTAGGAATGGTCAGACTGACATCATTAAGGATGCCGATATCGACGCCTTCTTCATTTACTTCATACTTTATATTCTTCAGTTCGAGCACAGTCACAATCTCCTTAACTGACAGATCACTCTTATTTGTTCTCTATCATGACAAATAATTATAACACAAAAAACGGATCCCTAAGGATCCGTCTGCATTTATCATTGATCAGATGTCGCTTATTTGATCTTCTTAGCGAGGTCCTCTGCGTCGGGAATATCGATCTTAGTCTTCTTCTCAATGACGCTTGCCGCCTTATCGAAAGCCTTCTGAGCCTGCTTATTGTCAGCGACCTTCTCAACAGCATCCTCAGCTACATCCTTGATCTTCTTTACATCCAAATCCATATGTAATACCTCCCGTAGATGATATATACAGATTATACTTTACGCGGGTTTTGCTTTCAAACATGATTTTTGTACTATCTCGCCGATGATACCTGCCGCGATATCAGCTGCAACAGATCCCAGGCGCATCAAAAGGACAAAGATCATAACAAGATCCTCGTTTACCGACGTGCATACAAGGAGCATCACTGCTTCCCTGACCCCGATACCGCCCGGCGCACCCGGTGTCACAAAACCGATGATCCATGCGAACAGATATGCGCCCGTAAGCATGATCAGCTTACCGGTCCCGACTTCGTCGCCGAACACTATCATGATGCAGATAAAGTATTCTACCGCCGACAGGATACAGTTGCCGGCCGTGATGGCAAATGATCTGCTGATCATCCGAAGCCCGCCTGACGACAAAGTGTCACGATATCTCATTGCATATTCACGTGCCCTTCGTCCGACAACCAGTATCACAATAATAACCGCAGCAGATGCGACAACGGCAATGACTATCAAACCAACTATGACATTATGAACATATCTACCCGCTACCGTAACGATCTTATCGCCGAGCATCATCAGCGACAGGACCAGATACAGGCACAACTGGAAGAGA
>OMQY01000124.1 GCA_900313405.1 uncultured Eubacteriales bacterium | reverse complement strand
CTGTGGCGGAGACGGTGGGATTCGAACCCACGTGCCGGTTGCCCGGCAAACGCATTTCGAGTGCGCCCCGTTATGACCACTTCGATACGTCTCCATTCGTCAGCACGTGATAGTATACCCAAAAATGCTTTAATATTCAACTTGCAGATTGAACGGGCCTATGCCGCCGGTCACAGTTACCTCACACGATCGCGGCCTTCATAGACCGGACGAACTCTCCGACGTGGGGCACTGCGTCTCTTCCATATTGAGCGATTATCTTTACGATAGCCGAGCCGACGATAACTCCGTCTGCGTGCTCTGCCATGGCCGCAGCCTGCTCGGGATTGGATATTCCGAATCCGATCGCACAGGGGACCTTCGAAGATGCCTTGACTGCTGCGCAGAGCGAAGGGATATCGGTCGTGATCTTGCTCCTGACGCCCGTCACACCGAGACTTGATACAACATAGATAAAGCCCGCGGCCTCCGATGCGATCATTGATATGCGGTTGTCGGATGTCGGCGCGATGAGAGATATCAGATCGAGCCCGTATCTTTCCATCAGGTCAAGGAACTCGCCCTTCTCCTCATATGGAATATCAGGCAGTATCAGTCCGTCGATCCCGACTTCGGCACAACGGGAGATGAAACGCTCTGCGCCGTATGAGAATACAACATTAGCATACGTCATAAATACCATGGGAACCGTAACGGTCTCGCGAATTCTGACCACCATATCGAAAACCTTATCCGTGGTACATCCCGCTGTCAGCGCACGAAGGTTAGCCTCCTGGATAGTCGGTCCCTCAGCCGTCGGATCAGAGAACGGGATTCCCAATTCGACCAGATCCGCACCTGATGCCACCATTTCCTTGACTATCTTCTCTGTCGTCTCCAGATCAGGATCACCGCAAGTGATAAAAGGAATAAATGCCTTACCGTTCTCGAAAGCCTTCTTTATATTGCTCATTCGTAGATCTCCTCTCCTCTGTATCTGGCCATAGCAGCACAGTCCTTGTCGCCTCGCCCGGATATCGTAACGACGATTATCTGATCCTTTGACATTGCCGGAGCGATCTTGCGTGCATATGCTACTGCATGGGCTGATTCGATAGCCGGTATGATGCCTTCTGTCCTCGACAGATACTCGAAAGCATCCACCGCCTCATCATCGGTTATCGCAACATACTCGGCACGACCGGTATCATGAAGCCATGCATGCTCGGGACCTATGCCCGGATAATCAAGGCCGGCAGAGATAGAGTAAACAGGAGCTATCTGTCCGAACTCATCCTGGCAGAAATAGGATTTCATACCATGAAAGATACCGAGTCGTCCGGTATTTAGAGTAGCCGCCGTCTCCAGTGTATCGATACCGCGGCCTGCGGCTTCACAGCCTATAAGCCTTACGCCTTCATCCCCGATAAAATGATAGAAGGAACCGATAGCATTTGATCCGCCGCCGCAGCAGGCGATAACGGCATCAGGAAGTCTTCCCTCCTTCTCGAGCATCTGACTCTTGATCTCACGCGAGATCACAGCCTGGAAGTCTCTGACGATCGTAGGGAACGGATGCGGGCCCATAACAGAACCCAAACAGTAATGTGTATCGTCAATACGCGATGTCCATTCCCGCATCGCCTCGGATACAGCATCCTTGAGTGTTGCCGTACCGCTCTTTACCGGAACAACATCGGAACCAAGGAGCTTCATACGATAGACGTTAAGGGCCTGGCGCTTGGTATCTTCTTCGCCCATGAACACGACACATTCCATACCGAGAAGTGCAGCAGCAGTAGCAGTAGCCACTCCGTGCTGCCCTGCACCTGTCTCAGCGATAAGCCTTGTCTTTCCCATCTTCTTGGCAAGGAGTGCCTGGCCCAGGACGTTGTTGATCTTATGAGAACCGGTATGGTTCAGATCCTCGCGCTTAAGGTAGATCTTAGCGCCCCCGAGATCCTTCGTCATCTTCTCAGCGTAGTAGAGCAGACTCGGACGTCCCGCATACTGATCGAGCAGATCCTTAAGTTCTCTGTTGAATTCGGGATCATCTTTATATCTGTTATAAGCTTCCTCCAGCTCGATAACCGCATTCATAAGTGTCTCGGGGATATATTGCCCTCCGTGAACACCGAATCTTCCTTTGGGATCGGCCATTGTTGCACCTCCATTGTTTACGCTTCTTACATTGCCTGCAAATCTTATCATCTTTTGTCTGTCTTTTACACCGTCAGTCTCGACTCCCGAACTTACATCGACAGCGAAGGGTCTTATCTGTCTGACGGCATCCGCTACATTGTCCGGATCCAGCCCGCCCGCCAGGATATAATCCCTTTTTATCCCACGGATCAGACTCCAGTCAAAGCTGTTGCCCGTCCCTCCGACTCCGCTTCCCGAATCGAGGAGCACCATATCGGCAGTACTCTTCCCGGCTGCTTCGACATCCTCGGCCGAGCGCACCTTATAGGCTTTGATTATCTTCTTATCCGTCTTTTGTCTGAGAAGACTTATGTAGCCGTCATCCTCACTGCCGTGGAGCTGAATGATGTCGATCACTCCGCTGTTCGCCAGATCTACTACGATATCAACATCCTCATCGACGAACACGCCTACAGCTTTGATGCGCTTGTCCAGTAACGCTTTAAGCTCGCGCGCCCGGTCAACCGTCACATGGCGCTTGCTCGGCTCCCAGAGCATGAATCCGATATAATCCGGCAAGATCTCATTAGCAGTCTTTATATCTTCCGGACGGGAAAGCCCGCATATCTTGATACCGGTCATATCTTACTACGTCCTTTCACACATTCTTAAGATCGGCGAGGAAAGCCTTCTTATCCTTCGCCCGCATCATAGACTCACCGATAAGTACTGCATCTACGTTGTTTTCGAGGAGCTTCCTGATATCGTCAGATGTCTTTACTCCGCTCTCCCCGACAAAGATCACATCATCGGGAACAGCCGCCCGAAGTCTCAGACAGTTTGTCGGATCAACGGTGAAGTCCTTAAGATCACGGTTGTTGACTCCGATAACTCGTGCGCCGCTTCTTACAGCCATGGCAACTTCCGTCTCGTCATGTGCTTCGACGAGCGCCGACAGTCCGAGCTCATCACATATTCCGATATACTCTTTGAGTTCAGCCTCGGTCAGGATAGAACAGATCAGCAGGACCGCAGATGCACCGGCAAGTTTTGCCTCATAGATCATATAAGGAGATACGGTGAAGTCCTTGCGAAGACACGGAATACTCACTTCAGCTGCGATCTGCCTCAAGTACTCGAGGGATCCCATGAACCATTGAGGCTCGGTAAGAACGGATATTGCCGATGCCCCTGCCTCCTCATATTCACGGGCGATATCAAGATACGGGAAGTCCTCCGCGATGACACCCTTGGAAGGAGACGCTTTCTTACACTCGCATATGAATGACATCCCGTCACCGGCGAGAGCCTTCTCGAAAAGGAACTCTCCCTTCGGCATCCCGTATGCCTTCGCTCTCATCTCTTCCTCAGACACTTCACGCCTGGCCTCTTCGACCCTTACCCTGGTCCTGTCTGCTATGGTCTTCAGGATATCAGCCATGATCAGACCTCATTGGAGAGCTCGATGAACTTCTCGAGCTTAGCAAGCGCCTTGCCGCTGTCGATAAGGTCAGCTGCCATCTTAACGCCCTCTGCGATAGTATCAGCAGCGCCGCCTGCATAAATAGCGGCACCTGCGTTCATAAGTACCGTGACTCTTCTCGTATCAGTGATCTTACCGCTCAGGATATCTCTTGTTACCTGTGCATTCTCTTCAGGCGTGCCGCCTACGATGTCTTCCTTAAGGCCACGGGGAAGGCCGAATTCCTCAGGCTTGATGTGATACTTCTTGTACTCACCGTTATTGAGTTCACAAACGAAAGTCTCTTCGCTCGCGGATATCTCGTCGAGCTTATCCATTCCGTGTACAACGAGAGCGCGCTTAACTCCGAGAGAACCGAGTACGTGAGCGACTACTTCTACGAGGTACTCGTCATATACTCCGAGCAGGAAGAATTCCGGCTTGGAAGGATTGGTCAGAGGGCCAAGGATATTGAATACTGTCCTGAAGCCGAGTTCCTTACGGATAGCTCCGACGTACTTCATGGATGTGTGATACTTCTGTGCGAAGAAGAAGCAGAAACCGACTTCCTCAAGGAGCTTGAGACACTTCTCGGGCGACAGGTCGATATTCGCGCCAAGTGCCTCGAGACAGTCGGCAGTACCGCTCTTCGATGAAGCTGCGCGGTTTCCGTGCTTTGCCACCTTGACACCGGCTGCGGCGATAACAAAAGCGGATGTTGTAGAGATATTAAAGCTTCCCGCCTTATCTCCTCCTGTTCCTACTATCTCGAGCACTTCCATGCCGGGATGAGGTACTGCCTGCGCATGTTCTCTCATTGCCTGAGCACATCCCGAGATCTCGTCGATGGTCTCTGCTCTTGCACTCTTAGTGGAAAGCGCTGCCAGGAATGCCGCATTCTGAGTAGGCGTTGTCTCTCCGCTCATTATCTCGTTCATTACGGTGTATGCTTCTTCGTAAGAGAGATCTTCCTTGTTTACGATCTTGATGATTGCTTCCTTGATCATTGTTGTGTTCCTCCGGGTTTATTTTGTTATGTTTATAAAGTTCTTAAGCATCTCTATTCCATCAGGCGTCATTATCGACTCGGGATGGAACTGTACTCCGTAGACCGGATCGGTCTTATGTTGTACTGCCATGACCTCACCGTCAGTCGTTCTTGCCGTCACCTTGAGACAATCGGGGATCGTTGCCGAATCAGCTGCCAGCGAATGATATCTGGCTACCTTGACCACTTTATCAAGCCCCTTAAAGAGTTCACACGTATTATCGAGTTCCGTGTCCGACTGTTTACCGTGCATCAGTTCCTTGGCATAAGTAACGACTGCGCCGTATGCCGCACAGATGGACTGGTGTCCGAGACACACTCCGAGGATCGGATACTTAGATCCCAGCCGCTTTACGACATCGATACAGACACCTGCATCCTCGGGCCTTCCGGGACCGGGTGATATTATGATCCCGTCAGGCTTAAGTTCATCTATCTCTTCGATGGTCATGGCATCGTTACGTATGACTTTGATGTCAGGTTCGATCGTTCCGATCAGCTGATAGAGGTTATATGAGAAGCTGTCATAATTATCTATAAGAAGTATCATCGCCGTTCTCCTTTCACACCTCGTCTGCTGCTTCCTTAACAGCCTTGACGACCGCAGCAGCCTTGTTGATGCATTCTCTGTATTCTGTCTCCGGAACCGAATCATAGACGATTCCCGCACCCGATCTGACGAACAGCCTGTTGTTCTTCTTATAAGCCAGTCTTATGGCAATGCAGGTATCGAGATTGCCCGTGAAGTCAACATATCCGATCGCTCCGCCGTATATTCCGCGCTTATTGTTCTCGAGCTCATTTATCAGCTTGCACGCCTTTATCTTCGGTGCACCGGACAATGTCCCTGCCGGCAGGATCGCATTGACCGCATCGAAAGCATCGTACCCGTCTCTTATCTCGCCTCTTACAGTGGACCCGATATGCATGACGTGAGAGTAG
>OMQY01000024.1 GCA_900313405.1 uncultured Eubacteriales bacterium | reverse complement strand
TATCAAGCGCCTGGCGGGCCTGCCGAGCGATGAGAGTTGTATCATGTCCAAGGAGACATTCACGAAGGTCTATGAATATCTGCTCAAGACGAGACCCTCGGATCTGACCCTTAAGGACAATATACCTTCGACAGTGGCTCCGATGCTCCTGCCGACGGCGCTTATCATCAGGAACATGACGGAGTATACCGGCGTCGATATGATCTATTTCCCGCATGCATCGCTGTCTGACGGAGTCGTATATGATTACTGCAGCAGGACCTGCGGATATCAGCTCGCAGTCAATCCCGAGGAGGAACTGGTGCGTGCTGCAAGGAATGTAGCCAAGAGATACAGGACCCATCGTAAGCATATCGAGTTCGTTGAGAAGGCAGCTCTGGAGATATACGATGCTTCGGCTAAGCTGAGCGGTCTGAAGGGCAGAGACAGGCTTCTGCTCCGGTTGTCCGCTATCTTACATGAGGTCGGCAAGTTCGTTCATGCCAAGGACCATAATAATGCGGCATATGCACTTATCAGGTATACGGACCTCATAGGCTTGGACAGTGACGAACTGGACACGATCGCAACAGTAGTAAGGCTCTATCCGTCAACGAATCCTTACGACGATTATGATTATCGTCATCTCCCTCCGGCCAAGAAGGTCAAGGTATCTAAGCTGACGGCAATGCTCCGTATAGCCGATGCTCTTGATGCATCTCATAAGGAGAAGGTAAAGAAACTGACGGTCACGCTGCAGCCGGATAAGCTTCATATATCGTGCGAGGCTTCGGCTGATATGTCTTTCGAGGAATGGGCATTTGAACACAGATCCGAGCGATTCGAAGAGGTAATCGGTGTTGTGCCCAAGCTTAGGATCAGGAGGCAGTTATAATGGCAGATAAGAGAACAAAGAAGGATTCTCCCAAGACGACGGGGAAGACGGCATCCAAGAAGACGACTGTAAAGTCTTCATCCAAGAAGGCACCTTCCAAGGCATCCGCCAAGAAGACGACTGCAAAGGCTACTGCCAAGAAGCCTGCCAAGAAGTCCGGCAAGAGCGCTAAGCCTGTCAAGAAGAAGGATACCGGTATCGGAGATAACGGATCGATATTCATCAACCGCGAATTGAGTTGGCTGGAGTTCAACGACAGGATACTTCATGAGGCAAGGGACACAAAGAATCCTCTGCTCGAGAGGCTGAACTTCCTGTCCATAACAGCTTCCAACCTCGATGAGTTCTATATCGTTCGAGTCGCATCTTTGAGAGATATGCAGAGCATCGATTTTGAGCAGAAGGATATCGCGGGTCTTACGGTAGGACAGCAGCTTAAGAGGATCGACGCCAAGACGCGTGATCTCATGAGCCTTATGTATTCGACTTATAACAGATCTCTCGTTCCGACGTTGCGCCAGGAGAATATCGTAATATGCGATTACGATGAGCTTGATCTGGCCGCCAAGAGGGCAGCTGACGATTATTTCAAGACGGTTCTCTATCCGATACTCACACCTATGGCCGTAGATGCCTCGAGACCTTTCCCGCTCATCTATAACAGGATGCTCAACATATGTGTTATGCTCGAAGGCAACGGCATCGTGAGCGGCGGCAAGGAAGAGAATGCTTCGGACAACAAGGAGAAGGACGAACAGAAGGAAGTCAATTATGTTACCTTGCAGATACCTAATGTCGTAGACCGACTGTTCAGAATAAAGACTTCGGACGGCTTCGTCTTTGTTCCGATCGAGCAGGTCATATCCGCCAATATCGGGATGCTCTTCTTCGGGCAGACAGTTCTCGCATCGGGATGCTACCGCATCATGCGTAATGCGGATCTGGATATCGATGAGGATGAGGCTGAAGACCTCCTGAAGGAGATCGAGGAACAGGTCCGCAAGAGACGTTTCGGCGAGATCATAAGGCTCGAGGTCGAGGATGATATGGATCAGGCTCTGCTTGACTTCATCGTCGAAGAACTCGGTATCAGCAGAAGTGACATCTTTGAAGTCAATGGCCCTATCGATCTCACTTTCCTGTCCAAGGTCGGTTCGATGGTCGGCAAGGAGAACTACAGTCATTTAAGATACCCGGCTCATACGCCTGCGGCTCCTGCGATGTTCGATGAGTCGCTCGAGAATATTTTCGATCAGATACGTGAGAAAGACAGGATCGTCCATCACCCATACGAGAGCTTCGAGCCCGTATTGGAGTTCGTTAAGCAGGCTGCGACCGATCCGAACGTGTTGGCCATTAAGCAGACGCTTTACCGTGTATCGTCACAGTCGCCGATCATTGCATCACTCCTGGAGGCGGCACGTAACGGTAAACAGGTAATGGTCCTCGTAGAGCTTAAGGCAAGGTTCGATGAAGAGAATAATATCAACTGGGCAAAGATGCTCGAGAAGGCCGGATGTCATGTTATCTATGGTCTGGTGGGACTTAAGACTCACTCTAAGATCACGCTTGTCGTTCGCCGCGAGGAAGACGGCATCAGAAGATACCTCCATCTGGCCACCGGTAACTATAACGATATTACCGCGAAGATCTATACGGATATAGGTCTGTTCACGGCATCGGAGAGCTTCGGCGAGGACGCTTCGGAGTTCTTCAATATGCTGTCCGGCTATTCTATTCCGCAGGGCTGGAGAAGGCTTATCCCGGCGCCTATCTGGATGAAGGACTACTTCGTACGGAAGATCAGGAGGGAAGCTGACAATGCTCTTGCGGGCAAGCCTGCGAGGATCGTCGCAAAGGTCAATTCACTTGTTGACGGTACGATAATCAAGGAGCTCTACAATGCCTCTAAGTCGGGTGTTAAGATCGATCTGATCGTAAGAGGCATATGCTGCCTGAGAGCGGGTGTGCCCGGATTGTCGGAGAATATCACCGTGAGATCTATTACGGGAAGATTCCTTGAGCATTCGAGGATATTCTATTTCTATAATGAAGGTCATGCCGACCTGTTCCTGGCTTCGGCTGACTGGATGCCCCGTAACCTCAACAGACGCGTGGAGCTGATGTTCCCGATCGAGGATCCCGACTGCAGAGATCGTGTACTCGAGATACTGGAGGTCGAACTCAATGATACGATCAGAGCTCATTACCTCGAGCCGGACGGAAACTACTCCAAGGTGGATCTCAGAGGTAAGGTTAAGCTCGACAGCCAGGAAGAGCTGATAAGATTGGCACAACAAGCGGTAGCTGACAGGTACGTGGAGACTGAGAATATGTCTTTCGAGCCTGCAGCACCTGTTGATTGATAACAAAAGGAGAAACAAGATGAGCGTAAAAGTAAATGATTACCTCTCGGCGTCCGAGCCGGAAAAGTATAAGGGAGTATCCAAGCAGTTTGTAATGACGTCTTCAGACGGCCTTGAAGCCGTGATACTTACTTACGGAGCATTGATAGAGAAGCTGATAGTTCCGGACAAGGACGGTAAGCCGGGTGACATAATGCTCGGACTTAAGGGACTCGATGAATATATGGCATCAGGCGCCAATCACGGTTCCATTGTCGGAAGAAGCGCGAACAGGATCGCCGGAGCTTCCTATGAGATCGGCGGAGTAAAGTATACTGCTCCCGCTAATGACGGCCCGAATAATCTTCATGGCGGCAAGCCGTCATATCAGAATGTTTTCTGGGAGGGAAGCGTTATATCTTCAGACGAGGCTAATGCTATGGTATCCGAGTCCGGCATCGAAGGTATCGCAGGTATCAACGACGAGGCAGTCCTCCTTAAGTACACATCTCCTGACGGAGCATGCGGGTTCCCCGGTAATCTCGACACACAGGTCCTGTACGCATGGACAACAGATAAGACACTTTTGATACTCTACCGCGGTGTAAGTGATAAGGATACGATCTTCGCTCCGACCAACCATGCTTACTTTAATCTTGGCGGACACAATTCGGGTTCGGTCAAGGATCACCTTCTTATGATCGATGCCGATAAGGTTACGAATAAGAGCGAATTTAATGTACCCGACGGAACATATATGGATGTCGAGGGAACGATCTTCGACTTCAGGACACCTGACAGGGTAGAGAAGGTCCTTACTCTTGATCATCCGCAGACGAAGAATGCACTCGGCGTAGACCAGAATTACTGCCTTAAAACAGAGCCCGGCAAGTTCCTCTGCATCTCTACACTTGAAGATCCGGTGAGCGGCCGTAAGATGGAGACACTGACTGATCTTCCCGGTATGCAGATCTATGCGGGCAATCACCTCGGCGGTAATGATCAGAAGGGTGATATTCCGTACGATAAGTACTACGGTATCTGCCTTGAGGCTCAGATGTATCCTAATGCGGTTAATATCCCCGAATTCGCTTCGCCTGTTATCAAGGCAGGCGTTCCCTGTTATCACGCCTGCGGATACAGATTCTCTTAACCCGGAACGGAGTATTGCCTAATGAAACGTAGAACATCTGCACTTCTTGCCGCAGTCATGTTTGTTGCGGCTGTTTTTCCATCGGGGTGCTCTTCGTCTGATAAGGATGAGACGAGTGAAGATACATCCGATATGCCTACAGAGGAGATAGTAGTCGAGAATGACTCTGATCCTGAGTCATCGACTCTGCCGTTAACAGATCTCCCTGAAGTTGACGGTGAGCCTGTCGTAACTGAGACAACGGGCAATGGCGAGAACAGCGGGCCGGTTGCTCCGGCCACTAATACGGGCATCCTCGATACAGGCAACCTGACTGAGACCGGAAGAGGTTATGAAGGCACCGAAGGCACAGGTGATTATAACTACGGAGAAGCGCTTCAGAAGTCGCTCCTGTTCTACGAGCTTCAGCGCTCCGGAGACCTGCCTGATCAGGTAAGGTGCAACTGGCGCGGCGACAGCGGCCTGACTGACGGAAGCGATGCCGGGATCGATCTGACGGGCGGATGGTACGACGCAGGCGATCATGTAAAGTTTAATCTTCCTATGGCTTATACTGCCTCGATGCTCGGCTGGTCACTCTACGAAGACTACGATTCATATGAAGAGAGCGGACAGCTCGAATACATTCTCGGAGACATCAAGTGGGTCGCTGATTATCTGATCAAATGCCATCCGGAAGATGAGGTATTCTATTACCAGGTCGGGAACGGCGGTACCGACCACTCGTGGTGGGGACCTGCCGAAGTCATGCATATGGAAAGGCCTTCTTATTGCGTGACAAGATCAAATCCCGGATCTGCAGTATGTGCAGAGGCTGCTGCAGCCCTTGTTACCGCTTCTATAGCTTTCGAGGATGTCGATCCTTCATACAGCAGCCTTTGCCTCGAACATGCAAAGAGTCTTTATGCTTTCGCTGATTCGACAAGAAGCGATGCCGGTTATACGGCAGCCGACGGCTTCTATAACTCCTGGAGCGGCTATATGGATGAGCTTGCGTGGGCAGGCGCATGGCTTTACATTGCAACGGGAGACGGGGATTATCTTGATAATGCAGAAGCTTGTTTCACGCAGGCCAACGATGACTATGACTGGGCGATGTGCTGGGATGATGTACATATCGGCGCGGCGCTTCTCCTTGCAAGAGAAACCAATAATGGCAAGTATTCCGATGCAGTGGAACAGCACCTTGATTACTGGAGCTGCGGAACATCTTCAGGCGAGAGGATCACATATACTCCTCAAGGACTTGCCTGGCTCGATTCATGGGGTTCGCTCAGATATGCGACAACGACCGCTTTTATTGCGGCAGTCTACAGCAGATGGGACGGCTGTCCTTCGGATCGTGTCGACACATATTGGGACTTTGCCGTATCACAGGCGAATTATGCTCTCGGGTCGACAGGTTTCTCGTATATGATCGGCTTCGGTGATGACTATCCTGTTCATCCGCATCACAGGACTGCACAGGGATCGTACTGTAATAACATGAACGAACCTTCACAGTCGAGGCATACACTTTACGGTGCGCTCGTAGGCGGCCCTGATGCTTCCGACGGATATACGGATGAGGTCTCCAACTATAACACCAACGAGGTAGCCTGTGATTATAATGCAGGATTTACCGGTCTTCTCGCAGCTCTCTATTCCGAGTATCACGGTAAGACTCTGATCGACTTCGGAGCGGTAGAAAGTATCGATGAAGCCGAATATTATGTCGAAGGTTCGGTCAATGTGGAAGGCAGTGACTTCACCGAGATAAAGGCATATGTATATAACACCACCGGCTGGCCTGCACGTACTGCTGATGATCTTGAACTCAGATACTTTATCGACCTGAGCGAGATCTATGATGCCGGCGGAAGTGCGAGTGATGTAGAGATAACGACAAACTATATGCAGCACGGTGCGAGTGACGGACTCAAGGTCTGGGATGAAGATGCTCACATCTATTATCTGTCTGTAGTATTTAATGACGGTCAATTGTATCCGGGCGGACAGGAGAACTATAAGTCAGAGATACAGGTTCGCCTAAGAGGAGCAGGCGGAACATGGGATCCTTCAAATGACTATTCTTACACAGGACTGTCTGACGGCTCTCATATGGGTCTATATGAAGACGGTGTCCTGATCTACGGAAGTGAACCCGGAGATGAAGGTGTTACGGGAGGTACGACTGTTATTCCCGGTCCAGGCGGATCAGAAGACGGGTCGAACTCAGGTTCCG
>OMQY01000207.1 GCA_900313405.1 uncultured Eubacteriales bacterium | reverse complement strand
TTGTTGCGCTGCTCGGGATCCATCTTCTGAAGCGTCTCGAAAAGCACATTTCTCTTCTCGGGCGAGAGCGAGGCCAGCATGGCCTTGAATCGTCTCTGAAAATCCGGGTTAGAACTATCCATATTACGCCTCCTGTTTATCCAATAGTATTCTACCAAATAATCCCGGATTTAAATAGGAATATCGTAATAATAATCAATTATTCTTGTTTTGATACGTGTTGACCGATCAGATCAACGCTTTTCGATGCGCATCATAGACCGCATGGCATTGAGGATAGCGATTATCAGAACACCGACATCACCGAATACGGCGATCCACATATCGGCAATTCCGAGCGCACCGAGAATGAGAATGATCCACTTTACGCCCAGCGCGAAAATGATATTCTGCCATACTATCCTCATCGTCTTACGAGACAGGAGTATAGCCGATGCGATCTTGGAAGGCTGATCATCCATAAGTACCACATCAGCAGACTCTATCGCAGCATCGCTACCCAGAGCGCCCATCGCAATACCTACATCGGCGCGTGTAAGGACAGGCGCATCATTTATACCGTCACCGACAAATGCCAGTTTGCCCTGCGCCCCTGCAAGCAGCTCCTCGACACGGCTGACCTTATCCGACGGCAGGAGTTCTGACATGACTTCATCGATCCCGAGCTTGCCGGCAACATTATCCGCAACAGACTTTTTATCCCCGGTAAGCATAACTGTCTTACGCACACCGATCCTCTTAAGCTCAGCTATGGCCTCCTCAGAATCTGGCTTTACCTCATCATTGATAACGATGTGTCCGAGATATTCGCTTCCGCGGGATACGTGTATTATCGTGCCGGTCAGGTGACACTCATGCCAGCCGGAGCCGATGCTCTCCATCAGAGCGCCGTTGCCGACATAGTATTCCTGTCCGTCAACTTCGGCCATTATTCCCTTACCCGCGATCTCTTCGATCTTGCCGAGCCTGTTCTTATCCAGATGTCCCTTATGAGCATTGATGATCGACTCGGCAATAGGATGACTCGAGTAGCTCTCGGCTGCAGCCGCTATATCCAGAAGATCGTCAACGGAGATATCGGAAGGATGAACATCCTCTACTGCAAACTGTCCCTTAGTCAGGGTTCCCGTCTTATCGAATACAACAGTATCGACCTTGGAAAGCGCTTCGAGATAATTGGCACCCTTGATAAGGATACCCTCTCTTGATGCTCCGCCGATTCCGCCGAAGAAAGAAAGCGGAACTGATACGACCAGAGCGCAAGGACACGATACGACCAGGAAGACAAGCGCCCTGCTCAGCCACTTAAGCCACTCCGAGCCGCATGTCGGATCGATAATGAGCGGAGGGATCACTGTCAGTAATAAGGCACTGATAACGACTATAGGGGTATACCAGCGGGCAAATCTCGTGATGAATCCTTCCACACGTGCCTTTTTCTCAGATGAATTTTCAACAAGTTCCAATATCTTCGATACCGTGCTCTCGGAATAATTGCCGGTCGTCTGAACCTTGATGACACCGGTGAGATTGACTGTACCGCTTATGACCTGATCGCCTTCATTTTTATCTGCCGGCAGGCTCTCGCCCGTAAGTGCGGCTGTGTTTACAGACGTTGTTCCTTCGAGGATAACTCCGTCCAACGGTATCTTCTCTCCGGGACTTACCAGGATCGTCTCTCCGACCTTGACCTCTTCCGGAGAGACCGTACTCTCCTGACCGTCTCTTACAACAACGGCATAATCCGGTCTTATATCCATAAGCGAAGCAATTGACTTACGGCTCCTGCCGACGGCAATACTCTGGAACAGCTCTCCTATCTGGTAAAAGAGCATGACTGCAGTCGCCTCCGGGAACTCACCTGTTGCAAAAGCACCGACAGTCGCTACCATCATGAGGAACTTCTCGTCAAACACCTGACCGTGGATCAGATTGATAAATGCGGTCCTCAGCACATCGTATCCGACGATTACATATGGGATCGCAAATAGTAATACAGCTATGTACCAGGGAAGTCCGATCACTTCTGAAGCGATCCAGACTACGGCAAGCGTAACTGCTGCCAATAATATCCTATTACGTGTTTTCTTCTGTTTACGGGTAAGTTTATAGTTCTTCATGATAGTCTAGCTCCGGGTAAACTTCGCACCGATACGGCACCCGTACTGTCAGAACGGGTGTCAGATCGGATCGTCAACTTGTGGAATGATCAGATCAGAACCGTACAATCAGGCTCGACCTTACTGATCTCCTTAACTGCCTTCTTAAGAACATCATCGAAGACGTCATCGTCAGCCTCGAGTGTCATCTTCTGGGACAGAAAGTTTACTGTTACGAACTTTACTCCGTCAAGCTTTGCAACTGCATCCTGCATCTTCTGAGCGCAGTTAGCGCAGTCCAGATCTTCAAGTTCAAATGTCTTCTTCATAATACTATCTCCTGATCTTCAGTGCTCATGCTCTTCAAGGAGATGCTCGAATCCCTGACCGATGATCGATCTTACGTGATCGTCAGACAGGAAATAATAGATCGTCTTGCCTTCACGCCTGTTGGCTACAAGGTTAGCATCCTTCAGAGTCTTGAGCTGGTGTGATATTGCTGACTGATTCATTCCTAGGAGTTCTGCAATGGCACATACACACATCTCTTCTTCAAACAGAGCAAACATGATCTTAACTCGAGTAAGATCGCCGAAGATCTTATACAGATTGGCGAGTTCGTTCAAGCGATCGTCTGCAGGCATCTCGTTGCCTACTCTGCTGAGAAGCGCCTTGTGGTCGTGTTCACATGCCATTTTCGTCCCTCCTTGTATGAATCATCATTCATATGATAATTCATTCATATGAATCTGTCAACACATATATCCACTGTTTCGGGAAATAGTGTCATCCGTAGTGAACTATATATTCTGATAATGATTCGGATACTTTCTCGTAACCGTTGAATGCGCCCATAAATGCTCTATACAGATTATGCCACTTAATAACCTCTATCGGATCCTTCTCATTGACAAAAAGCCTGTTAAGCTGTCTGTCATAGATCTTTCCGGCTTCTACCTTATAGTGATCCAGCTCGAGAGCATCCTTGAAAAGACGGCTGAGCTTGCCTCCCTTCTGCATTGACAGCACTATATCACACAGCTTAGAAGCAGCCGATTCGGAATTGATCAGCGACACGGTGGCGTTATCCTTGATAGCGGAAATATTATATCTGACAAGATCCTTTGCCAGATCATCGACCAGATCGGTAAGTTCCTCAATATCAGTAACAACTCTCATAAGATCAACGGCCTCAGCATCCGAGCGGAGGTGTTTATCGTGATAGAAAAACAGGAGCTCATGATAGACCTCGTCAGCATCCTCTTCATATCTGCCGACACGTTTTGACACTGTCTCAGCGTCCCAAGTATCATCTATGGTCTCATTAAGTTCGACGCACTCCTTGTGAAGTATATCAGCAAGTGATGCCATATGTTCCAGAACATATTCGCGCTCGGTATCCTTCATCTCCGGTCTCTCCTGATCGAATTATTCAATTGAGTATAACATATATATAATTAAAAAGGATATATTGCGGTTATTTGGTTCTTCAGTGAAAGCCAAACAAAAAGCGCCCCGCATCGCGGAGCGCCTTATGATCTACAGTAATCTTTAAGAGCTTATCTCTATCAGAGAGCAGAAACCTTTGTTCCTGTCTCGCTCTGAGCAGCAGAATCAACGATGAGCTCAACATTCTTAGGTGTGCAAACGAATGTTGTCTTAACGGGTGTAGGCTCGATCTTACCGTCAAGTGCATATACAGCACCGGAGATATAGTCTACAACGCGCTGGTTGTTTCCGCTGGGTGTGAGGTTACAGATTACAATGTGTCCCTCACGGATATGATCACATACGATCTGGCTTGTTCTGATATCGTAGGGAGTCAACATGATGACAGTAGCTGCAGAAACAGGTGTGATCGGTGCTACCGATACAGGCTGCTGATAAACTGTCTGAGGCTCGGACTGATAAGGAACGTCCTGATAATCAGAGTAGGATGTCTCCTGTACTGCGAAATCATCCTGGTACTCATCAGCACCGTAGTCGGATGTCTCGTAATCGTCCATGTCGTACTCATAATCCTCGTCTACGAGTTTCTTAAAAAAAGCACTAAACTTTCCCATACTTACGTATCCTCCTGTTTATAGTCCACTTAACCCGCGTGGCACATAAAGTCTGGTTAAAATATACATATCGGGAATACAAACATCAATATTTTTTGGGCATGTGTAAAAAAAACGAAATAAGGCAATATTTCTGTAACATTGTTCCTGTAATAATGTTACGAATGCTTATATTACTGTACCTGAAGAGCGACCTTACTCCTGTCACCGAAGATCGCCGTTCCTATCCTGACACAGGTGGAGCCCTCAAGGATGGCATCCTTGTAATCCTGGCTCATACCCATTGACAGAACATTCCAGACACCTCTGTCAGCCACTTCGCCACGAAGGCTGTCATATAATTCGTATGTCTTGGAGAAGACAGCTCTTGCCTCCCCTTCATATGTCTGTATAGGAGCCATGGTCATAAGGCCGCGAAGTCTGATGCCTTCCATAGATGACAGACATGAGATGGCAGGCTTAAGCTCATCAGGAGCAAAGCCGTGCTTGCTCTCTTCCCCTGATACATTGGTCTGGATCAGGATATCTGTTATCAGCCCGGCGTTGACCGATCTCTTGGATATTTCTTCGGCAAGCTCAACAGTATTGACCGAATGGATGAGATGCGTCTTTCCTGTTATGTACTTGACCTTATTCTTCTGAAGCGTTCCGATCAGGTGCCAGTTCACATCGAGCCCAAGCTCAGCCAGGCGCTCGATCTTAGGCGTCAGTTCCTGGACCCTGTTCTCGCCGAGATCACTTAGTCCGGCTAATACAGCCGCTTCCGCATATTCAACGGGGAAAACCTTTGACACTCCGATAAGAGTTACTTCTGACGGATCGCGTCCTGCTGCAGAACACGCATCGCCTATCTGCCCTCTTACCTTAGCAATACGATCGACAAATCCTTTTATCAGTTCTTCACTGCAATCATAAGACGGCGCGACCATCAATTAGTTACCTTCTCTCCGGGTTTGATGGAAGACGGATTAGTGACGATTACCGTCTGAGTGTTCGGAATGGACGAATCACCAATAGGTGCGATGATCGCGAACTCTCTGTCATAGTCTTCGATAATGACTCCGATCTCATCTGCAAATCCCTGATTGTTATAGTAAACAGTAGCGATCCCTCTGTCATAGTCGGCATCGACAAGTGAAGATACCGGAACCTTAAGTCCGGATCTCTCGCTGATAACGATCTCAATGTCGACAGTCCTCAGATCGAGCAGGTCTTCGACATATCGTGTTGTACTGAAGACGATAAGAAGTCCGCCGGATGTTGAAGTAGATCTGACAACCTCACATCTGTCGATAACGACACCTTCAGAACCGACATTAAGGGTATGAAGGCTTCCGACCTCGAAGTCAGCCTGTGATGCGTCGCCGCTGTCAAGATATACGGCAATATACTGTTCCTCGTTACGGGCGATCCTGGCAACGGGTTCGTTCTCGGCTATGTCAAGATCCGAAGTGATGATACCTACCGAATCAGAGATAACCTCTCTGATAAGGGACGGATCTGCCGTTAACAGATAATCAAAGCTGAGTGCTTCTTCCTGTCCGTCGAGCTTAAACGAGATTATTCCGGGACAGGGAGCCGTAACTCTGTGGGCACTTCTCTGAAGCATTGCCTCGTAGCTCGCTTCATCATCTCTTAAGACCTTAAGCCTCTCATCATCAAACTCGAGCTGGGCCAGTTCACTCTCTCTTTGTGAGATAAGAACTGATACGGAAGCAGCATATGATGACATATCGCTCATATTTCCGTTCATCGCGTCAAGCCTGATCATATCGACGATCGGCTCTATGCTTCCGTTGATGTTACTGTAGATCGATTCCGCACCTTCGGCTCTGCCTGTCTGGATCAGCTCCTGCTGGACCTCGGATATCTGATTCTGTGTATTACGAAGATTATCTACAGTGAGGCTCATGCTCTCCGGTACGACCATTGCGATCCTCTGATCCTTGGCTACACGGCTTCCCTCCGTCGCCTGAGTTACGAGGTCTCCGCTCGCATTGCCGGGAACGACTGTCTCATCTCTGACGATAAGTGCACGCGCTCCGATAGTATGCTCGACCGATCCTTCGGAAATAAACATGAACTCCGGCTTTGCTGCGATGTAGTTATCAAGGTGATAGAAAACAAACACAAGTATCATCAGTGCAAGAACACCGACGATCGCACCTATCACCGCTTTACTCAGGATCTTCTTCTTTGCTCTTTTACGCTGCTTAGTGGAATAATCATCCTTTACATCAGCCTCGGATGCAGCCTTCTCATTCTTCACAGATCCGGAATGAGCCTTAGTTGCTTCGTTAACGGCTGCCGTTTTTGGGGCCTCATCCTTAACAAGCTCTTTCTTACGTATGTCCTTCCTTACGGGAGCCGGATCCTTGCCTTTCTTAGGATCTGCCTTGTGGTCCGGACGCTTACCGGAACCCGGCTGTCCCTTACCCGAAGTCTTGCCGGAGGTCTTGTTGATGCTGTTCCCCGATGTCTTACCCGGGTTGTTCTTTCCCGCAGATCTCTGATTTGCCGGATGAGAACCCGAACGGGCACGCCCGCGTCCTTTTGAGGAACCTTTCTGTTGTTCAAACCACTGTTTGTTATCCGGATCTGCCACCGTTGATCTCCTGCTTAGTCTTTATGATCTATATAATATCATTGTCGATCAATAAATTTTATGACAACGCGAGCATTACTGCAAGTTTTACCTGCTCGTGAACAAGTCCGCCCTGAAGGTATGCAATATACGGGGGTTTGATCGGACCGTCACATGAAAGCTCGGTTGTAGCTCCCTGTACAAAAGTGCCGGCAGCCATTACGACCGGATCTTCATAACCCGGCATATCCCACGGCTCCGGGGATACAAATGAATCAACTGCAGAACAATTCTGGATCATTCCGCAGAACCTTACCAGCTTATCAGCATCATCGAAAGTGATCGTCTGAACGATATCTCCGCGCTCGCTGTCAAACTCGGGGGAGGACTTATAGCCTGCCTCCGACAAAGCAGCCGCGGCAATAACCGCACCCTTGAGGCACTCCGCAACAGTGTGTGGCGCCATAAACAGTCCCTGAGCGATGGCGCGGTTGAAGCCGAGCGTAGGTCCTACATGACTTCCGAGGCCGGGAGCCGTGATGCGCTGCGCCACCTTCTCTACCAGCTCCGCCTTACCTGTAACATATCCTCCTGACGGACACAGTCCGCCGCCGGGATTCTTTATCAGGGAACCGGCACAGATATCAGCTCCTACAGACGTGGGTTCGCACGTCTCGGTGAATTCTCCGTAACAGTTGTCGACCGCAACGATTATATCTTCACGTATACCGTGAACAAGCTCGGCCACCTTGGCAATATCTTTGCAAAGGAGAGCACGTCTTCCGGTATATCCTCTTGATTTCTGAAGGAATACCACCTTGGTCTTATCATTGATCGAAGTCTTTATGGCATCCATATCAGGATATCCGTCCTCCGTCAGTTCGATCTCACGATATGTAATACCGAAGTTCATCAGCGAACCGTCATATTCATCCGGGTTAAGACCGATCGTCGAAGCCAATGTATCATAGGGACGTCCTGTCACCGTGAGCAGCTCATCGCCGGGACGGAGCAGTCCGTAAAGCATGGATGATATAGCTTGTGTTCCGGAACTGATCTGTATTCTTACGTAAGCAGCCTCCGCTCCGAAGATGTCAGCGAAGATCTTCTCTATCTCTTCACGACCGATGTCATCGTATCCGTACCCCGTCGTTGACCCGAAGTGGACATCCGAGAACTTATGGCGTCGGAAAGCATCCAGTACTCTAAGCTGGTTACTCTCCCTTACCCTGTCTATTCCGGCAAGGACGTCTTCTGCCTTCCTGAGTGCTCTGTCAACTGTCTCACAAGCACTGTCACTCACACCGTATACTGAATATCTGTTATCTGACATGGATCTGCTCCTTCCTGTCCCTTCGGACATCGTCGAATATTATAGCATAATTAGGTTATTCATCTTTTCGATATTAGTGATAAAATATACTTTATAACAAAATGTGGAGGGTGCGTATGAGACTGCAGGAATCCGGTGAGATGTATCTCAAGACAATATTGCTCCTGTCAGAGAAGCAGGATGTTGTTAGAGGGCTTGATATAGCCAACCGTATGGGTTTCTCCAAGCCGAGTGTCAGCAGGGCCGTCGGCATCCTCAAGAATGAAGGTTACATCAACGTCGACGATGACAACCACATCACACTGACTAACGAAGGTTACGACATTGCCATCAAGATCCGTGACCGTCACCTCGCCATTACAAATATGCTCACTTCTCTCGGTGTCGGATATGACATTGCTGATTCAGATGCCTGCCGCATCGAACATGTTATCAGCGACGAGACCTACGAAGCGATCAAGAAGGCATTTAAGAACAAGTAAGATCCGAAGCTGCCGTTACAACACAAAGTGTTCGACCACGATCCCCGCATCGATTGTAAGGATCGCATAACTGCTGTGCGAGAAATACCCTCCGCACACCGCTCCGGGATTGATACAACGCACCCCGGCAACATTCTCATCACAAGGCTCGTGAGTATGCCCGTAGACAGCTATGTCTGCACCGTTATTCGATGCAACGGCAGCAAGCATCACATTATCGGCTTTGACTGAATATCTGTGACCGTGCGTCAGGAATAGCCTGTGCCCCTCCCCCGCATCTGTCGCCAACATATCCTGAAGCCCGTATCTTCCGGAGTCACAATTACCTCTGACCATGTAGATCTTAGGACACGGCGGGTTCTTGAATGACATATAGATCATCTCTGATATCTTGGCAGGGTCAACCTCTATGTCTCCGGCGATAAGGATCCCGTCGAGCTTCCCTTCTGACTCTTTATCGAGGATCTTCTGAAGGGTATCGAGTCTACCGTGAATATCGGACATTATAAGATAGCGGCTCATTTACGGATGATCACCTCGCCCCTGCAGTCAACGATATTACTATCCATAATGATCTCACCCACCGAATCTGCGACTATCCGTCCGCTCCTCGGATTCTTGACAGAATCGATCGATCCGGTTATGTCAGCATCCACATCGGAATACTCGAATGACAGATCCGTTCCTTCCATGGTGCAGTTAATGAGTCTCAGATCCTTACAATAACACAGCGGCTGTGTACCTGTAATCTTGCAGTCTTTAAGAGTCAGACCTTCTGAATACCATCCGAGGTATTCTCCGTTTACTATACTGTTCGTGACCATTACGTTCTTTGTATGCCAGAATGCATCCTTTGTGTTAAGAACGCTGTTCGTGATCGTCATATCCTGAACGTATTGAAAAGAGTACTTGCCCGCCATCCTCACATTGTCCAAAGTGATGTCGCGACTGTCGAGAAACAGATATTCGGAAGTGATGTCGGTATCCTTAAGCGTTATCTCCGACGACTTCCATCCGAATTCCGTCGACACGATAAGCGACTTCTCTACGGTGATGTTACGGCACTCGCGGATCGCCTTAACGCCAAGTATCTTTGAATCAATGATCTTGCCCTCCTCGGCATACCAGAGCGGAGCTCTCGTAGTATCATTCATACGGATACGATCGAGCTTGAAACGCTTTGTATGCCACAGAGGATATCTGAGCGCGAAGACCGTGTCCGCCACTTCCACATCCTCAGACTCTTTAAGAGCGGACTCACCGTCAGCCGGGCCTTCAAAGCGGCAATTACTGACGAGGATCCCCCGGGATGCGTAGAGCGCCCTCTCCTGATCCATTATCTGATTATCGATCCTGACCATCTTCAGCCTCCGGTCATATATTTGGGTGCTATTCATAGAGCAATTATATACCATCAATGTGCCAACAATAAATTTGTATTTTCGCATGAAAGGGGGTAGACTTTCACTATACAACTATAAACAAACGGAGGGTTGTTATTATGAACAAAAAGCTCACATCTGTACTTTTATGTGCATCGCTCTTTATCACTGCTTTTGCAGCATGCAGCAAGGACTCGGATAAAGATGAGACGGAAAAGCCCGCTGACGATACGGCTGCAGTAGAGACAGAGGCAGCTGCTGATGAAGGATTCATCCTCACATACAACGGTCAGGAACTCACGATAGGTGTTCCCTTTACTGATGTAGCAGACGGACTCGGAGACGAACTCCGCCCTGCAGAAGATATCGAGCCTTGCGACGGCGAAGGTGACACGATGACACTTCACTGGTATGACGGACTCGAGGTAGGTTCCGACGAATCCGGTATCATCAGATATTTCAGCCTTTCTCAGGAAGGCGATGTTTCTTTCCAGGCTTCAACAGACAAAGGCCTTCAGCTTCTCGACGATCGTGACAGGGCCGCAGAGCTCTACGGTACACCTGACAGCGAGAACGAGTACGTTATCAGCTACACATCTGGCGATCAGATGATGACACTCGGTATATCGGATGCAGGTGCGATCACCTATATCTACATCAATACGATCCGATGATCGCCGAACGATAGTCATATCCGGTATCAAAGAGGCAGTCTCAAACGGGACTGCCTTTTTCCGTCCGACTATTGTCATATTCGTGAGCGGCAGTACAGATTAAGACTGCTATTGACCCGATATGCGCTTTTCGAGCATTATCGGGAGAAATAAGCGTTTTTGTATTACAATATATTAGCGTGAAGAATATATGCATATGAATGAGAGGTCATGCCCTTTATGTATTACAAGATTGGCGAGAGGATCGAAGAGTTCGAACCGACAACATTCGATAATATTGATTTTCAGTATATTGCCGTTATCGGATCAGAGGAATGGATCAACTCCAACCGCAAGTTTGATATGGGGATCGAGTGGGATATCAACACAAGTGATATCACGGATACCCGTGCCGAAGTGAACATCGATTCTCTGACGGGTACTTTCTCGGTACCCAGCAGAGATAATATACTGGGACCCAAGCATAATTTTGCTTTCGCGATGGACGAGAAAGGCGTTGTCTTTATCGATGATGAGGGGTTCGCCTCGAAGATCATCGATAAGATCGCTCAGACTAAGAAATACATCAACCCGTGCCTCGAGAGATTCCTCTACGACTTTCTCGAGAGCATTATTCACAGGGACTACAAGCTTATCGAACAGTACGATATCCGTCTGGAC
>OMQY01000313.1 GCA_900313405.1 uncultured Eubacteriales bacterium | reverse complement strand
TCGAGCAAAGATTACATACAAAAAGCCGATGCCACATGAGCACCGGCTGTGAAGATCGTACAAGTATGAGGTCAGTTCTTAGCTCTCCAAGTGATCCTTCCCCTCGACAGATCATAGGGAGACAGCTCCATCGTTACCTTGTCTCCGGGCAGGATCTTGATGTAATTCTGGCGGAGCTTGCCCGATATATGGGCAAGAACGATGTGTCCGTTCTCAAGCTTGACCTTAAAGTTAGCATTCGGCAAAGCCTCTGCAACTATTCCCTCTACCTCGATAACATCTTCTTTTGACATTAGATTTCCTCCTCATATGTTGTCATCTCAGGTCCGTCTTCAGTAATGATTACTGTGTTCTCATAATGTGCCGTGGGCGAGCCGTCAGCTGATGATACAGCCCATCCGTCATAACCGAGTAAGACGTGTCGCTTGCCCATGTTGATCATCGGTTCGATACAGAAGGCCATTCCCTTAAGGATCCTCTGGCCTCTTCCTGCCTTGCCGAAGTTCGGAACATCCGGCTCCTGGTGCATCTCGCGCCCTATGCCGTGTCCCGTAAGTTCCCTTACCACACCGTAACCATAGCCTTCGGCACATGCCTGTACCGCAGCACTTACGTCACCGATACGGTTACCTATACGAGCCATCTTAAGCCCTTCGAAAAATGCCTCTCGTGTTCTGTCAACGAGCAGACGCTTCTCTTCACTGACATTTCCGATGAGGAAAGTCCTGGCCGCATCTCCCATAAATCCATTGAGTTCCGCGACCACGTCACATGTCACGATATCTCCGTCCTTCAGTATCACCTTCTCGGAAGGGATCCCGTGAACAACTACTTCATTGACCGATGTACAGATGGCCGCCGGGAAGGGCGGTTCTCCATACCCGAGACAGGGAGCTGTTCCTCCTGCTTCGGTAATGACCTTCATGGCGATATCGTCCAACTGCTTGGTAGATACTCCGGGCACAGCGGCCTTACGAAGTTCCTTCAGAACAAGCGCAGTCAGCCTTCCGGCCTCACGCATCCTGTCCATCTCATAATCAGATAATATCTCTACCACCTATGGTCACCTCTGTCAGATAAGGCCCTTGGCCTTAAGTCCGTCTTCGATCTGTGAGAGACATACATCCGAACTGTCGTTGTTGTCTCCCTCTACAATAATACCCTTTTTCTCATAAAAATCTATGAGGGGCTGAGTATTCTTGTAATAAGTATCAAGACGGGCTGCTACTGTCTCCTCATTATCATCGGCACGCTGTACTACCTTGCCGCCGCAGATGTCGCATACGCCTTCAGCCTTTGTGGGCTTGAACTTAACATTGTAGCTTGCGCCGCACTTCTCGCAGACTCTTCTGCCGGATACGCGATCCTTGATCGTCTCGTCATCAACTACGATAGAGAGGACTGCATCGATCGCACCGCCCTGCTTAGCGAGCATCTCGTCGAGAGCCTCTGCCTGAGCAAGTGTTCTCGGGAATCCGTCAAGGATATAACCCTTGGCACAGTCATCCTGAGCGAGTCTGTCCTCTACCATTGAGATCGTAAGGCTGTCCGGAACAAGTGCGCCCTTATCAATATAGCTCTTGGCCTCTACACCGAGAGGAGTACCGTTCTTGATGTTGCTCCTGAAGATGTCGCCTGTAGAGATGTGAGCGAGAGAATACTTCTCTCTCAGTACTGTTGCTGTTGTGCCCTTACCGGATCCGGGAGCACCGAGAATGATAAGTTTCATTATTATAATTCCTCTTTCTGCAATGAATAACGGCCTGTCGCACTCCCGAAGGAGTGCTTCAGACCGCGATTATTCTGTGATCAGTTCATCAATCCAGGAATCCTCTGTAATTCCTTGTTACGAGCTGACCTTCGATCTGTACTACCAGGTCGTTGGCAACACCCGTAAGGATCAGGACTGATGTACCTGCGAACCATACATTGTTAAGGTCTGTAAGAGCGCTTATCAGTGTAGGTACGAGACATACGGAAGCAAGGAAGAAAGCGTCTACCCAGTTCAGGCGATTAGCAGTCTTGGCGATGAATTCCGTTGTGGGCTTACCGGGTCTGATACCCGGGATGAAGCCGCCGTTCTTCTGGATATTGTTGCTGATCTCGATCGGGTTGAACTGGATCAGTGAATAGAAGAACGTAAATGCAATGATGAACAGGAAGTAGAACAGGTAATACCAGGGACTTCCCGTAAAATCTCTGAACCAGTCGATGACCAGATTGTGCTTATTCTGAGCGAAAAGCGTAACGATCATCGAAGGAAGAGAGAGGATCGACATTGCGAAGATGACAGGCATAACTCCGGACTGGTTGACCTTAAGGGGAATGTAGGAACTCTGTCCGCCATAGAGCTTACGGCCTACAGTCTTCTTGGAGTACTGTACCTGGATCCTTCTCTCGGCATTCTGTACGAATACTACGAAGATGATGATCACTATAGAAACAAGTGCTACAGCGATGAAAAGCAGTAATCCGACGAGAAGACCGAATGCTACCGGATTGATCCTTCCGCTTACATCCGTGCTCTTATCGATGAGGTTCTGGAGCATGCTGGGAAGTCTTGTAACGATACCGGCGAAGATGATAAGTGATACGCCGTTACCGATACCCTTCTCATTGATCCTCTCACCGAGCCATACAACAAGACATGTACCGACTGTGAAGGAGATGACGATGAGTGCTGCGTTCAGGGGCTTAGGAAGAGAATCTACCATTGCCGAACGGGTGGACCAGCAGAACAGGCAGGACTGCAGGAATGCAAGACCGACTGCCGAATATCTTGTGATCCTTGTCATCTTCTTTCTTCCTGCCTCACCCTCCTTGGAGAGATTCTCCAGAGCAGGGATAACAACAGTAAGGAGCTGGATGATGATGGAAGCATTGATGTACGGGGAAATACCCATTGCGAAGATCGTTGCCGCATACAGACCGCCGCCGGAGATGATATCCATGAGCTGTCCGATCTGACCCCAGTTATTGGTGATCAGATTTGAGAAGGCCACACGGTCGATACCCGGAACCGGGATCAGACCGCCGACCTCATATATGGCGAGGATCAAAAGGGTATACAGGATCTTCTTACGGAGATCCGGCAACTGAAATGCTTTGACAAGTGTGTCAAACATACCTTTCATGATCAGACCTCCTCAGCCGTTCCACCAGCCTTCTCGATCTTCTCCTTGGCAGAAGCCGTGAACTTAACAGCGGAAACCTTAAGGTTCTTAGCTGTCAGCTCGCCGTTGCCGAGGATCTTGATACCGTCGTTGACCTTGGGAAGAGTGATGATACCGGCCTCTGCGAGAACCTGTGCATTAACCTCTGTACCGTCAGCGAGCTTATTAAGATCGGATACATTTACTTCGATATAGTCAGGAGCGAAACGCTTGTTGTTGAAACCGCGCTTGGGCAGACGTCTGTAAAGAGGCATCTGACCACCCTCAAAACCGGGGCGGACTCCGCCGCCGGAACGGGCCTTCTGACCCTTGTGTCCGCGACCTGCTGTCTTTCCGTTACCGGAGCCGGCACCGCGACCCTTGCGGTATGCTGTGGCGCTTGCGCCTGAAGTCAATTCATTGAGCTTCATTGTTTATACCTCCACTAAGATTCTTAACGAATTTCCTCTACGGACTTACCTCTGAGACGAGCTACTTCCTCGAGTGTCTTCAGACCCTTAAGTCCTTCGATCGTTGCATTGACCATGTTGTTGGGGTTGTTGGAGCCCAGGGACTTTGTACGGATATCCGTAATACCTGCAAGCTCACATACCGTACGGACAGGGCCGCCTGCAATAACACCGGTACCGCTTACAGCAGGCTTCATAACGATCTTTGCTGCACTGAACTCACCGAGTGTTGCATGAGGGATAGTTCCGTTAAGAACAGGTACCTCAATAATGTTCTTCTTGGCATCCTCGACACCCTTGTGGATAGCATCCGGAACCTCAGCAGCCTTGCCGAGACCCTTACCAACGTGTCCATTGCCGTCACCGACGATAACAAGAGCTGTGAAACGTGCATTACGTCCGCCCTTAACCGTCTTGGATACACGGCCGATGTGGATAACCTTTTCCTGTAATTCTACGCTATTGGGATCAAAAGCCATTTATATCTCCTCCTGATTAGAATGAGAGTCCGGCTTCACGAGCCGCCTCTGCAAGAGCTGCAATTCTTCCGTGATAGATATATCCGCCGCGGTCGAAGACCACTTCCTTGATATCCTTGGCAACAGCGCGCTCTGCAACAAGCTTTCCAACCTGAGCAGCAGCATCCTTGTTACCGCCGTTAGCTGCAGCAGCCTTTACATCCTTGTCAAGAGAGGATGCGCTTACAAGTGTAGTACCGTTTGTATCATCGATGATCTGCGCATAGATATGAGCGTTGCTTCTGTATACGCAAAGACGAGGGCACTCGGAAGTACCGGAAATCTTTTTACGTACACGGAGGTGCTTTCTCTTACGGATCTCGTTCTTATCGATTTTGTTAATCATTACTCGTCACCCCCTATTACTTCTTAGCACCGGTCTTGCCTTCCTTGATCCTCAGATGCTCATCAGCATACTTGATACCCTTGCCCTTATAGACGTCAGGTACTCTGAGCTTACGGATCTTGGCGGCTGTCTCGCCTACGAGCTGCTTATCAGCGCCCTTGACGATAACCTGGTTCTGTGAAGGTACGTCGAGAGTGATACCCTCGGGCTCAACTACCTCAATAGGATGAGAGTAACCGAGGTTGAAGACTACCTTGTTTCCCTGCTTTGTAGCTCTGTAACCTACACCGTTGATCTGGAGTTCCTTGGAGAATCCCTCGGATACACCTACGACCATGTTGTTGATCAGAGAGCGTGTGAGACCATGGAGAGCTCTGTGATTCTTATCATCAGAGGGTCTCTCTACTGTGATAACGTTTCCGTCCATCTTAACTGTCATGTCGGGATGGATGTCCATCTCGAGAGTGGACTTGCCGCCCTTGACAGTAATGTGCTGACCGTCGATCTTAACATCAACGCCTGCAGGAACCGTTATCGGCTTTCTACCGATTCTAGACATATGTTTTTCCTCCTGCTCTTTAGATTGTGCTCCGAGCCTGTATGTCCGCAGGTCCGGAGCTTTTCAGAGTGCAAAAGCCCCGTGGGACTTTATTACCAAATGTATGCGAGAACTTCTCCGCCTACGCCGAGAGCTCTTGCCTTCTTGTCCGTCATAACTCCCTTGGATGTGGAGATGATGGCGATTCCCAGACCGCCCAATACGCTGGGGAGATTCTCCTTGTCAGCATATGTACGGAGACCGGGCTTACTGATTCTCTTGATGCCGGAGATAACGTGCTTCTTACCGGAGTACTTAAGATCGATCTTGATCGTACCCTGCTTGTTATCCTCTTCTACATCGAAGCTTGTGATGTAACCTTCATCCAACAGGATCTGAGCAATAGCCTTCTTCAAGTTGGAAGCAGGAACTGTTACTGTCGGATGACCGGCATTGCCTGCATTACGAATTCTCGTAAGCATATCTGCGATTGCATCTGTGATCTGCATTTATTCTTTCCTCCTTGATCTGCTGATTACCAGCTTGCCTTCTTAACACCGGGGATCTGGCCCTTGTAAGCCAGGTCACGGAAGCAGAGACGGCAGATACCATACTTACGGATGTAGGAATGGGGTCTTCCGCAAAGCTTGCAGCGGTTGTGCTGCTGTGTAGAAAACTTAGGAGTCTTCTGTGCTTTAAGTATCATTGACTTCTTTGCCATTTATCATTTCCTCCCGATTACTTGTGGAACGGCATACCCATGAGTTCCAGAAGCTTCTTTCCTTCCTCATCGGTCTGAGCTGTTGTAACAATGATGATGTCCATACCGCGGATCTTATCGATCTTATCGTAGTCGATCTCGGGGAACATCAGCTGCTCCTTAACACCCATAGCGTAGTTGCCGTGACCGTCAAAGGAGTTGGGATTGATACCGCGGAAGTCTCTTACTCGGGGAAGAGCGATGCTGATGAGCTTATCGAGGAACTGATACATGTTCTCGCCTCTCAAAGTTACCTTGCATCCGATCTTCATGCCTTCTCTGAGCTTAAAAGCGGCAACGGACTTGGAAGCAACTGTTACAACAGGCTTCTGTCCTGCGATGATACCCATGTCACGCATAGCATTATCAAGAGCCTTAGGGTTATCCTTTACTTCACCGACACCCATGTTCAGAACGATCTTGTCGATCTTGGGGATCTGCATTACGGAGCTATAACCGAAAGCCTCCTTCAATGCCGGTGCAACTTCAGATACATACTTATCTTTTAATCTGGACATCTAATTACTCCCCCTTGCTAGCCTTCTTGACAGTATCAATGACTGCGCCGCACTTCTTGCAGACACGATCCTTGGAACCGTCAGCGTTAACAACATGAGCAACACGTGTAGCCTTGCCGCACTTAGGGCAGATAAGCTTAACATTGGAAGCATCTACGGAACCCTCACGGTCGATGATACCGCTGGGAGAGTTCTGGCTTGTCTGCTTCTGGTGCTTCTTGATCATGTTGACGCCTTCAACATATACACGACCTGTAGCGGGTTCTGTCTTAAGAACCTTACCTGTGCTGCCCTTATCCTTACCGGAGATGATCAGCACCTGATCGTCCTTCTTAACGTGAATCTTATTAGCCATATCTTCGTGCCCTCCTTACAGTACTTCCGGAGCAAGGGACAGGATCTTCATATAATCCTTGTCACGGAGCTCTCTTGCGATGGGTCCGAAGATACGTGTACCACGGGGATTCTTATCCTCCTTGATGATAACTGCTGCGTTCTCATCAAACTTGATGTAAGAACCGTCCGCTCTTCTTACGCCCTTCTTTGTGCGTACTACTACGGCGCGAACTACGTCGCCCTTCTTGACCATGCCGCCCGGAGCAGCTGTCTTAACGGAGCAAACGATGACGTCGCCGATGTTGGCATATTTTCTCCATGAACCGCCGAGAACCTTAATGCAGGCAAGTTCCCTAGCACCTGTGTTATCGGCAGATCTGAGTCTGGATTCAACCT
>OMQY01000120.1 GCA_900313405.1 uncultured Eubacteriales bacterium | reverse complement strand
TGGGTATCGTTCTCGGCAAGGGAGTATTCATCTCCATGATCTGCGTGCTTACGATCCTGCCGGGTCTTATCATCTACTGTGACAAGATCCTGACGAAGACTGCCAAGCACAGGCTCAAGATCCCCACGGGCTGGGCAGCGGCATTCAGCCACAAGGCGCGTTATGTCGTAACATACGGATTCATGATCCTGTTTATCGTTGTAACCATCCTGCAGTCAAGGACGGGTATCGAATATACGATCGAGTGGAGCGACGAGGTATCGGACGTTTTCCCGCGTAATAACCAGATCGTCCTCGTCTATGAGAATGAGGATGAAGAGAGTATCAGCGGCCTTATCGAACTCCTTAACGAAGACGAGAACGTGCACCGCATCGACTGCTACAAAACGAGCATCGGAATACAATATACCGCCGAGGAGATGAAGGCTGTCTTCGAAGCTCAGGGTGCGCCGATCGATCTTGATCTGATCGATATGGTCTATTCCCTGAGGTTCGCGGATCCGGACAGAAATGACCGGGTGATGTCGATCGACGAGCTGTACAATTTTGTTACCGACAATATCCTGAACAACCCTCAATATGAGTCGCTGATCGACGATCAGACGAGGCTCCTTATCGCAGCCGGCAGCGTAAGGCTCGAAGATGCCAAGTCGGTGTTCGTGTCCGAGAAATATTCGAGACTTATCATGTCGACGATCTATAAGGACGAGGGCGATGAGATCAATGACTTTTTCGACAGGCTTAATGAATATACCGACAGCAACTTCAAGGGCGACAGCTACCTGATCGGTAATGCCGCGATGACGCATGAGATGAAGGAGACCTTTGATAATGAGCTTACCTTCATCACGACTATAACCGCCGCCGCGATCTTCCTGATCGTAATGCTGACATTCAGGTCGTTTACCGTGCCTGCCATCCTCGTCCTTATCGTTCAGTGCGGTGTCTATATCACGATAGTCGCGAACGGTCTCATGGGCGGCAGTATGTTCTATCTGGCCGTGCTCATAGTCGAATGTATCCTGATGGGTGCGACGATCGACTACGGAATACTCTTTACGAACTACTACCGTGAATCGAGGCAGACCATGAACGAGAGAAGGTCGCTCGCGAGGGCATATGAGGGCTCGATCCACACGATCATGACATCCGGTCTGATCCTCATCGTGGTAACCGCTATCGTAGCGAATATGTTCGAAGAGAAGACGGTCCAGGCGATCGTACAGACCATCTCGATCGGTGCCTTCTGCGCCGTGCTGTTGATCCTGTTCGTACTGCCGGGCGTGTTGGCCGTTATCGACCGTAAGATCGTGAGGCTCAAGGCCAAGAGAATGAGCTGATTCCGTCAGCTGTCATACGATTACTATAGCCTTTGTCTTATCTGTAATGTTATAATCTCCTTTGGGAATAAGTAATACAAAGGAATAGGGGAACAATTATGGAAAGAGAAACGATCTCCAAGGCTTCGATATGCCCGAACTGCGGCGGCAGGCTCAGATTCGACATCATGAGCGGCAAGACCGCCTGCGATATGTGCGGCACCTACTTCAGGCCCGGTTCTATCGACATCATCAGAGGTTTCAAAGAAAAGGAAGAGGCCGACAAGGCAGAGAGTCGAACCAATACCAAGCAGGAGATAGTCTGCGACTCATGCGGCGCGACTCTCATCGCCGATGAACATACGTCTGCTGCATTCTGCGCTTTCTGCGGCTCGGCTTCGCTCGTTGCCGGCAGGCTTCGTAACGAGTTCCTGCCGGACTACATCATTCCGTTCAAGATCGACAGGGAAGAGGCCAAAGAGATCTTCTATAAGTGGGCTGCGGATTATCCTTATGCGCCGCGTGACTTCACGTCTTCCAGGAATGTTAAGAAGCTGATCGGCCTTTACGTACCGTTCTGGCTCATCAATGCGACATGCATTTCTGCGATCGGCGGTGTCGGCTATAAGTATGACGCCGTGAATGAAGCCCAAAGTTCGAACAGG
Source organism: uncultured Eubacteriales bacterium (assembly GCA_900313405.1). The sequence goes on along the minus strand of OMQY01000120.1, from coordinate 6,892 downwards.
ATGGTCTATGCGATCGACAGGGAGATCGCTTTCGGTGTGAAGAACGTGCCGTTCGATGCGAGCAAGAGGATCAACGACAGACTGATGGAGTCTATCGAACCGTTCGACTACAAAGAGATGAAGGAATATGCCGACGCATATCTCCCGGGCTTCTATTCCGAGAGATATGACACGAATGCTCTCGAGATGAGCGACCGCATCCTTGACCGACTCTCCGGTTACTCCAAAGAGGCTGCACAGATGGTCATCGCAGGATACCAGGATTCGAGGCTCCACTGCGAGAAAGCAGAAGCTACGGACCTGACGCAGAACTATGCGCTCTTCCCGGTATGGTTCCTGAACTACCAATATAACGGCATCAATTATTCGTTCGCCATCAACGGTCAGACCGGCAAGGCATCGGGTAATATCCCCGAGAGCAACTTCCGTAAGAAGTGGCGTAAGATCAGGCGCCGTCTTCCTCTTGTATTGGGATTGACCGCTACAGTGGGATTACTCTTGTTCTGCCTGTTCTACCTCGCACCAAGGTACGAGCTCGTCATGCACCTCGTGCTCGCGAGTATGTTCGTGACATATTGTTCGTTCCCGGTCGTACGTGCCATCAGAGCACAGTCGCCGAATAAAAAGAAGAACTTCTTTGATGCGCTCGAAGAACGTAAACAATCCAAGGGTAAGGATCTGCAGAGCATCGAAGATGCGCCGGGGGTCGAACAGTACTACGATTCGCTCCATAAGGCCGATATCACGGGTGAGGATAAGTTCGTCATGCTCCAGCGCAAGATATACACGTCCGAATATGGCGGAAAAGGCAACTCGTACAGGTGGGAGTGAGCGTCCGATTTGCCCGCTGACGTTGTATAATAGTACAAATAGATAACGTCACAAGGAGAAAGTATGCTGATCAGCCGTAATGACCCGAGATACTATTTCAGCGAGGATCAATATCTCTCTGACGAGCAGTACGATGCCATAAGGGCAGAGTACAAACAGCGCGTGGAGACAATGATGACGACTGATCTGCGGGTGCTTTTCGCGAAGATGAAGGTGCAGGGGCCTCCCGGAAACACATATGACGAGGACGGCCTTCCCATCAGCGGCCTGGGAAAGATCTTCGCGTTCCTTGTTGTCGCGGCCTTTATCAGCTTGATCGTGGCGGCGGCAATGAAGAAGATCGCGATCTTCGGATTGATCTTCTCCTGTATTTTTCTGGTGCTGGGGCTCGTGATGCTCTTCCAGGGACGCAGTTCATACGGCGGAACGGCGTATACGACATCTTCTTCCACGTCGTCTTCGATCGATATCAGGATCACCGGATCCTATATGGCTCTCACGAGCGGCGGTGTTGCCTGCTTCATCCTGAACAAGGACAGGTTCGAGGGGGCGGAAGCTGTCGTGTGGTGCGCATTCGTTATATGCGTGGCGACAGCTCTGTTCATGTTTGTCAAAGCAGTGATCGGACGGATTGCTTCGAAGGTGCTCTATCGCGGCAGGGCAGATGCCAGGTGTGTCGGGTACGTCAGAACGATGAGTTACGATGACTCCGTTAATAATACGACCAGAAGCCACCTGTATATAAGTACGTCGCCGGTCTTCGAGTACAGCTATGACGGAGTAAGATATGAGGCGGTATATGATGTTTTCCCTGCAGGCCGCGATTCCGATATAAGGTTGGAGCAGAGTGTCGAGATAGCGGTCGACGAGTCGGACCCCGGCCATATAATGTCGCCTGTGATCACCAAGGCAAGCGCAATGGGATTATATATCTTCATCGGAACGATGTTCCTCTTAGGTGCTGTTCTTACGGGATATCTGATATCTTCGGGCAAGGCCGCGGAGGCAGAGTTAAATAACGGGAATGCCCGAACGGGTGTCGCTCAGACTCAGTCTTCCAAGACAGAGATCACGGATGAGATGGTCGAAGAACTCTATGCCGACAAGATGGGGATAGATGAGTGGTATGTCGAGATCGTGACGGTTACTTCAGTGAAGACAAATACGGACGGGGTACACGCGGCCTTCGACGACGAAGACATGAGAGGCGTCCTGTATGTTGATGTCGCTCAGGCGCCGGAAGTAGGCGATGAACTGTTATTCTTCTACTACGTCAACGAGGACGAGAGGGAGGAAGGAATATCCTATAAGCACTCGTTCTCCGAGGGGGATACCGACCTCTTTGAATATATCGGAGATAACGGGACGTATGTGCCGCCTGACAGCTGAGCCTTACTGCAACTTCACTTATCAGGCGGTTTAATTATCGAAAAGGATAAAGGGGCTTAACATGCGTAACATCAAACGACTCATCAGTACATTGTTGTTCGTCCTCATGGCGGTACTGTCGGTCGTTGCTGTCTTTAAGTTCAGCAGCGGTGTGTCGCTCGGCGATGTAGCAGAGAGCCTTAAGGACGCCAATAAGCCCTGGATCGCCGGATCTATCGCGGCGGTGGCGATGTACATAATCGCAGAGAGTTCCGCGATAGGACTCCTGCTTCGAAGCTCGGGTTACAGGTCGCGCGCTCACAAGTGCCTAAGTTACAGCGCTGCGAGCATCTACTTCTCGGCCATCACTCCGAGCTCCTCAGGCGGACAGCCGGCGAGCGCATATCTCATGATAAAGGACAAGTTGCCGGCAGGTGTAGTCAGCGCGACTCTTGCCATCAATGTCGCGATGTATACGCTCGCGACCGAGGTGGTCGGAATCGCGGCGATACTTATCGCGCCGGGACTGTTCGAGAGTTTCAGCCCGTTCTCGAGGATATTGATACTGGTCGGCTTCGGCACATATACGGCGCTCACGGTCCTCTTCATCGTGCTCATCAAGAAGGGCAAGGTCGTGTTCGTAACACTCGAGAAGCTCCTGAGGTTCCTTCATTCCAAAAAGATAATCCGCAGACTCGAGCCCAAGCTCTTTAAGCTCACCAAGGCGCGCGCCGAGTATGAGGAGGCCGTGCATGTCTCGGCCGGTAAACCGCTCGCGATGATAATGGCGTTTACCTGGAATCTTGTCCAGCGAGTATCGCAGATCGCCGTATCGGTCTGCGTCTATATGGCCCTTGGCGGCAAGGCGGGACTAATGCCTAAGATGTTCTCGGCGCAGTCGCTCATCTCGATCGGTTATAATTCCGTACCGATACCGGGAGCCATGGGCGTCGCCGACTACCTCATGATCGACGGCTTCTCGACCATCGTAAGCGGCAGACAGGCGGTCAAGCTCGAGCTCTTAAGCCGCGGCATATCCTTCTACCTCTGCGTTCTGATCTGCGGTCTCATCGTCTTCGGAGGGTTCCTCACAGGTACGGTTCGCGCGCGTAGGGCAAAAAGTGCAGAATAAAGCCCTCCGTTCTGAGGAAGGAGGGCTATAAGTCTTGATATCTTACATCATATCTATTAATGATTCATAACTGTTCTCCGTGGGGAGGCAGGGTTACCTTGGTGACAAAAAAGGTTGAGTAAGGAGTGAGCGTGGGAATGACAGTGCCGCCGGCGACCTTGCCTAACTCATCGGCGGAGAGATCTTCGTTCTGTTCTTCGATGATCGCCCTGATGTCTGCAGGCTTTACTTCGTAACCGAATCTCTCTGCTGCCGTAACGATCGCAGCATCATAGTCCTTGGCATTGCCGCTGACTTCAGAAACAACGATATCGCTAACCTTAGCTGCGAATTCACTGTCACTGCTGACCTTGTCCCAGAATTCTTTTGCTGTGCTCATGATCGTGATCTCCTTTGGTCAATCGTTGGATATTATTATCGTTACCGCAAATGATACAGTGATGATAAACGGGACGACGAAACAGGAACCGCCGCCTGCGACCTTGCCGAGTTCCTCCTCGGAAAGTTCGCTCTCAGCCTGAGCCTTCATGGCGTCAACCTCTTCTTCGTTGATCTCATAACCAAGTTCTGCTGCAGCGGGAATGAGTGTCTCATATACGCTTGTAGCACCGGATTCCCGCTTAGCCTTAAGCTTCTCGTTCAGTTCCTCGTTGAAATCCTTGTCAGAATTGAGTCTCTCGATGAATTCCTTAAATGTCTTCATAAGCTCGTTGCCTCCTCTTTTAAGTGTGTGTTACCCGTTGAATGTACCATCTCTACCCGTATAGTATGTTATCGCGCCAGACAGCCCACCGGAGCTTACTAACGATGTGACAAAGAGTGATATTAATACAGCGAAGGTGCCGCCTGCGACCTTGCCGAGTTCTTCATCGTTCAGCTCGGATGCCTGATCCTCGTATATACGGGTTATCTCTTCCGTATCAACATCGTAACCGTACTCACTTGCCAACTGAACGATCACTTCCTTGGGATCCTTGTCTCCGGAGCCTGCCTGTGCTGCGACCTTTTGCTGAAGCTCCTCAGCGAATTCGGGGTCATTTTGTACTCTGTCATAGAATTCCTTTGTCGTCATAAGTCGTCCTCCCATGCGAGATCTGTTTTGCGTGTTACTTTGGATTATAACAGAAATAGTATCGTGATGTTTAATAACAGTGTATGAATTAACGGTAAATGACGATGGTGCTGTGTTATCATCAGAAGTAAATATGTAATGGAGGGGCTCCAATGTCAGACATGAAGATCTATGATATATCACAGGAAGTGTTTAATTGTACGGTTTTCCCGGGTGACCCGCAGCCCCGGTGCGAAGTCGTGATGAAGATATCCGACGGCGATATCTGTAATCTCTCCAACCTCCATATGTGCGCCCACAACGGGACGCATGTTGACGCGCCGAGGCATTTCCTGGATGACGGCAAGACCATCGATGAAGTCGCGCTCGGCAAGTTCATCGGCAAGGCGTATGTTTACGCTCACGAAGGGGAAGTGACGGCCGAAGTTGCCGGGATGATCCTTAAGACTGCCCGCGACGCTGACATTGAATCCGCGAAGCGCATCCTCGTTAAAGGCGACGCCGTCATGACAACGGAAGGCGCGGAAGTGTTTGCCCGGGAAGGCATCGACCTGTTTGGCAACGAGTCGCAGACAGTTGGTCCCGAAGATGCTCCCGCCGCAGTTCACTACATTATGCTCGGCGCCGAGATAGTGCTGCTCGAAGGTGTCCGCCTCTCTCACGTACCGGACGGCGTATATCTTCTTAATGCCGCACCATTGAACCTGGGCGGAGCGGAAGGCGCGCCGTGCCGTGCAACTCTGATAGAGATGTGAAGCTTTGGAGGATAATATGAACCAGAAAGAAAGAATGCTCGCGAACCTGCCTTACAAGGCCTGGATGGACGGTCTTCCGGAAGATCACCTTACGGCTAAGACGCTGACTTACGAATACAATCACCTGCCGCCCGAAGAGTGGGGCAGACAGCAGGAATTGATCAAGAAGATACTCGGCAAGACGGGTGAGTGGTGTCACATCGAGCCGCCGTTTCACTGCGACTACGGGTATAACATCGAAGTGGGGGAAGAGTTTTTTGCCAATTTTAATCTCGTGATCCTCGACGTCGGACACGTTAAGATCGGTGATCATTGCCAGATCGCGCCGAACGTCGGTATCTATACCGCGGGACACCCGATCCATCACGACACGCGCAACACCGGTTATGAGTACGGGATCGACATCACGATAGGCGACAATGTCTGGATCGGCGGTAACGTATGCATCATGCCGGGCGTCACGATCGGCAATAACGTCGTCATCGGTGCCGGCAGTGTCGTAACGCGCGACATCCCCGATAACATGATCGCGGTCGGCAACCCGTGCAAAGCCGTCCGCGAGATCACTGACGCCGACAGGGAGTTCTACTTCAAGGACCGCAAGTTCGATGTGCCGATAGAGTAGAGAGCACGAAGTAGTTTACGCAATACAAAATTGCCACATATCCGGACACATTCCCGGTCTCCTTATGGCTATAATCGCTACCGACAAACCCAAAGGAGACAACTATGAGGATCAAAAAGATAATGGCAATAATGACAGCCGCTATGGTCCTGACGGGCATGGCGGCCTGCTCGAACGGCAGCGGAGACTACGAGACGACCGGGACCGAGGCAGAAGATACAACAACTTCGGCGACGGCCGAGGCAGACGAGACTGAGACTCCGACAGAGGCGACGGAGTCAGAGGACGCTCCGGAGATGACTGAAGATCAGACTGTTCCTGACACGACAGCGGCTGTTCAGGATAGTACAGCGACGGCGACGGCGCAGGGCATTGTTTGCTATGGTGAGGCGAATGATGCCAATTCCAAGGTTTATCCGCTCATGGGCAGGGAACACTGGTGTGTAGAGGACGCCGGAGTCGATGTGATCGGTCACCACTCCTGGAAATTTGTCGATCTGGATACCGGAGAGGTCATTGGCGAGTGCTTCGGCTTTTATGATGCACCGGATGCTTATATCGTCGACATTGACGGAGACGGCGTCTATGAACTTCTCAGCAATGCTCAGTACGGAGCAGATATGGCGTTCCGCGCACTGATCTACAGGGACAACAACGGTCAGCTCGAGATGGGCGACTTCGACTCCTATGTCTACGAAGATGCAACGGGCGTCGAGCTCTGGGGAGCCGCCAACTATGACATTGTCTATGAACCGGGATCAAGTGCACTCTATATCATCGACAAGGGCAACGAGAGCAAGACTGAGATCGGACTCAAGTATTACGCTTTCTACGACTACGAATATGTGGAGTATTGACAGACGGATCTAACGGATATCTATCGAAAAGGCTGAGCCCATCGGGTTCAGTTTTTTTGTTCTTTAAAAGGGTCTGAAGAGCGGGCCGGCGTGCCCTGAGGAAGAAAGACGGTTCTGTCCCATTAATGCATTAATGTCATGTTATAATTCTAAATATATATATAGCATGGAGGCTAATCATGAATAAGGTTCCTCATTTAGTACAATATCAGGGTAGCAAGCGATTAATCGCTCCTGAAATCATACGTTTTT
>OMQY01000119.1 GCA_900313405.1 uncultured Eubacteriales bacterium | reverse complement strand
TGGGCTACAGTGTCGATGAGGGAGACGAGTCGATCAGGGTATATAAGGAAGAAGGTGCGGTTATAACCGGTACCAATATCAAGACATCTCCTTATCCCGGATTCCCGACGGACCTTCAGCCGCAGGCTGTCGTACTTCTTTGTTTGTCCAAGGGCTTCAGCAAGATGCATGAGAACGTCTGGTCCAACCGGTTCCAGTATGTTCCCGAATTAACAAGGATGGGTGCCAATATCAACTGTCTGGAGCGCGTCGCACTTATCAACGGCATAGATGAATTCAGAAGCGCGACTGTAATGGCTACTGACCTGAGGGCAGGAGCTGCGCTGGTATGTGCGGCTATGGCTGCAAAAGGCACGAGCTATGTAACAGGTGCCAGCAAGATCGACCGAGGATACGAGAATATCGTTCAGAAGCTCACATCGCTCGGTGCCGACATCTGCCGCGTCGATGACGTTGAATTCGAACTGGATGTGGAAGCATAATGTCGCAGCTCGAGGTCTATCCCTTATTCAGCGGAAGCAGCGGAAACTCAACGTACATATTAGCTGACGGCATCGGAATACTCGTTGATGCCGGAAAGAACTGTAAGCATATCTGCAAGGCTCTCGATCAGATAGGTGTTGATCCCGATTCGATCGAAGGACTGTTCGTTACGCATTCTCACAGCGATCACATCTCCGGGCTTGATGTCTTTGTCAGGAACCATCCGACAACTGTCTATGCTACTGAAGCGACTCACCTGAAGATAGATAAATACAGCCGTAAGCCTCATTCCGATGTACGTAATGTCGTGATCAAGGAGTATGACGAGGTTGTCCTGTCAGATACCGTAAGGGTTCTTGCATGCCCAACGCCGCATGACGCGAGAGGCTCGGTCTGCTACAAGATAATTGCGGGTGAGAAGTCTTTTCTTCTTCTCACGGATGTGGGGCACCTGACACCGGAGATAACGGATTTCTCCAAGGGAGTTGACGGTGCGATAGTCGAATCGAACTATGATATCAACATGCTCACATACGGAAGATACCCGGACGAACTTAAGGCGCGCGTAGCCGGAAACGGCGGGCATATCAACAATGAGGAGTGTGCCGAGCTCATCGACCTTATGATCGACAGCGGCACGACCAGATTCATACTCGGTCACTTAAGTGAAGAGAATAACACTCATACCCGTGCGGTCGAGACGATCACGGATTATCTTGTCAGATCAGGCCGTAAGCGTAACAGGGACTATTTCCTGACGGTTGCCGAGCGTCACGAACCGACGGACGGGCTGGTCTTATGAGGTTACGCCTGATATGTCCCGGTAAGATAAAGGAATCATGGCTCGAATCAGGTATATCCGAGTATGTCAAACGTCTGTCCAAATACTGCAGTGTTGATATAGTCGAAGTCGCAGACAGCCCGGATTCTCTGCCGGTCGAGAGAGCTTTGGCTGCTGAAGGTGATCTTATCCTCTCGCGGATCAACACCGGTGATATCGTCTGGGTCATGGATCTTCACGGTAAGCTCATGACATCCGAAGAGATATCGGAGATCCTGACAGATGACATGGAGAGAGGCGGGGCGTCACTTACCGTGGTTATAGGCGGCAGCAACGGGCTGGATCCGAGAGTGACGGCAAGAGCCAATCGAAGGATCTGTCTCGGCAAAGTGACTTTGACCCATCAGATGACCAGATTGATCGTCCTGGAACAGATATACAGAGGCTTTAAGATCGCGCGCGGAGAGAAATACCACAAGTGACCGAAGTGCGTGTGTTTGACAATTGGCGGAAGGGTCGCTATAATCTACACAGTCGCTGAACACTTTAGTTGACTAAAGTGTTTTCGAAAAGTAAATAAGGATCATCAGATCCGAATCCGGAGGTACAGCATGGGAAACAACAAGTATTATACCCCTGACGGCTTTAACGATACGTTGCCCGGGATATGCGCTTTTAAGAAGGATGCCGAGAGTAAACTGAGAAGGTTGTTTTCCCTGCATGGATACAGCGAGATAGAGACTCCGGGCATCGAATACTGTGACATCTATACGAAGCCCTCGTTTGTCAAGGAAGAGGAACTCTATAAGATGGTGGACCAGAAGGGCCGGCTTATATGTGCCAGATACGACGGTACGATCCCGGCAGCGAGGTTCGCGGCAACGCTCTATAAGGATGAGCCCCTGCCTTTGAGACTGAGCTATATCGAGAAT
>OMQY01000191.1 GCA_900313405.1 uncultured Eubacteriales bacterium | reverse complement strand
TCTATACGAATAACCCTATCCTTCACAAGGCGATCAGATCCATGAGAGACTGGGGAAGAGACTGTGTATGTCCGTCCGGTAAGGACAATCTCTGCGGACACAGGTTCGACGGTCAGTATGGCGAGCTGCCGAAGGGATATGACCATAAGTATGTTTATTCCCACTTTGGATATAACCTCAAGGCAACTGATCTTCAGGCTGCAGTAGGATGCGCACAGATCGTGAAGTTCCCTTCCTTTGTCGAGAGAAGAAGACATAACTTCGACAGACTTAAGGCGGCTCTTGAGGGTACGGAGGATAAGCTCATCCTTCCTGAGGCGGCTCCGAATTCCAGACCTTCATGGTTCGGCTTCCTTATCACATGTAGGGAGGGAACAGACAGAACAAAGGTCGTTCCTTATATCGAGTCAAAGGGCGTACAGACAAGAATGCTCTTTGCGGGCAACCTGACAAAGCACCCCTGCTTCGACGAGATGCGTGCATCCGGCAAGGGTTACAGAGTAGTCGGAGATCTGACGAATACAGACAGGATCATGGCTGATACCTTCTGGGTAGGTGTATATCCCGGAATGACAGACGAGATGATCGACTATATGGCCAAGACTATCAGAGAGGCTCTGGAAGTATAAGGTCGCATCATGGAGAGGATCGGAAGGAAACTGTGGCACATCCTGAGCAGGATCATAGTGTGGTGTTTCAACCTCGTGCTGAAGCCGTTCGGCAGGAAGCTGGACGATGAGCAGGAGAAGTCACTCCTTCAGTTCTTCAAATTTGCTTTCGTAGGTGTGTCGAATACGCTCGTATCCTACCTTCTTAATGTTGCTACGCTCCTGCTCCTCGGAAGGCTCGGTATACTTCAGGATTACGATATCTACATTGCCAACACGGTAGCTTTTTTCCTGTCTGTCCTGTGGTCCTTCTTCTGGAACAACAGATACGTATTCAAGGCGGACGAGAATGCCGAGAAGAGAGTCTGGTGGAAGACCCTTATCAGGACATATCTGGCATATGCGTTTACGGGTCTTATCCTGAGCAATGTGATCTCACATGTATGCGTAAAGATATTAGGTATCAACAAATTCATCGCACCGATAATCAATCTGGTGATCAGTGTGCCCATCAATTTTATCCTGAACAAATTCTGGGCCTATAGACAGAAAGATAAAATAATAACAGAAGAGGTGTAAATATATGAGAACGATCAGCCTTTTGGATTGTACATTAAGAGACGGCGGTTATGTAAATGACTGGAAGTTCGGTCACAACAATATCGTGAGCATTTTCGAGAGGCTTGTTGCTTCCGGAGTTGACTTTATCGAGATCGGATTTATCGATCAGGCAAGGCCCTATGATGCCGACAGAGCGATATTCCCCGATGCGAAGTCGATCAACCGCACGTTTGCCAATCTTGACAAGGGTAATTCTCAGATCGTAGCCATGATCGATTACGGTCACGCGGATATCGATAAGATCTGTCCCAAGTCCGAGAGCTGCATAGATGCGATAAGGGTCATCTTCAAGAAACACCTTCGTAAGGATGCGCTGGAGTTCGTTTCTCAGATCAAGGCGCTCGGTTATAAGGTCTTTGCTCAGCTCGTATCGATCACGAGTTATGAGGACGACGAGCTCCTGGACCTGATCAGACTTGCCAACGATGTTGAGCCCTATGCCGTATCGATGGTCGATACATACGGTCTCTGTCACAGCGATACACTGATGCACTATTGTGAGATCCTCGATAAGAACCTTAAGCCCGAGATATCACTCGGCTATCATGCACATAATAATTTCCAGCTCGGCTATGCCAACTGCATCGAGATGCTCTGCTATAAGACGGATCGTAAGGTCCTGGTCGACGGCACGATCTTCGGCATGGGCAAGAGCGCCGGCAACTGTCCGCTCGAGCTCGTCGCCATGTACCTTAACGGCAGGTGCGGCAAGAACTATGATATCTACCAGATCCTCGAGGCTGCAGATACAAATGTAATGAATTTCTACAGAACATCACCGTGGGGTTATTCGCTCTTCTACTATATCGCAGCGAGCAACGACTGCCACCCGAATTATGTAAGCTGGCTCATGAACAAGAGGACACTGTCTATCAAGTCGGTCAACGAGATCCTGGCAAGGCTCGAAGGTGAGAAGAAGCTCCTTTACGATGCCGCTCTTATCGAAAAGCTTTATACAGACTACCAGGCTGAGCAGAAGGTAAACGACGAGGCCGATATGGCAAGGCTCAAGGAGGAGTTCGAGGGAAATGATGTTCTGATCCTGGGCCCCGGAACGAGCGTTACCGAGCAGTCGGATTCCGTAAGACAATATGTCATCGACAACAACCCTCTGATCATCAGCATCAACTTTATCCCCGAGGATATTAAGCCCGATTACTGCTTCGTAACCAATGCCAAGAGATTCGTCCAGCTGTCTTCGGCACTTGCCAAGAATGCCGATACATTTAAGGTCATCGCAACATCGAATGTAACGAAGTCGACATTCGCTATCGATTACACACTTAAGTATTCCGATCTTCTGGACTTCAATGCACAGATAATCGACAATTCCTTCCTGATGCTCTTGAAGGTCATGGTCAAACTGGGAGTAAAGAAGGTCGCATGCGCCGGCTTCGACGGTTATGCAACCGACAACAGACCGAACTACTACAATCCCGATATGGAGTACAGCTTCACATCGAACGAGGCTGACGAGCTCAATCACTATGTTATCGAAGAACTCGGCAAACTGTCGGGAGAGATAGACGTAAACTTTATCACAAGATCTTATTATAACGTGTGACGGTGACGATCAATGAAAAGATATAAAGCGGTTATATTCGACGTGGACGGAACACTGCTGGACACATCGGAAGGAATACTCACGGCAGTCAGGGAGGCAGTCGAACATATGGGACGCGAGCCTCTTGCCGACGATGAGTGGAAGAAGTTCATAGGGCCTCCCGTTGAGTGGTCTTTTGAACAGCTCATCGGCCTGAAGGGCGATGACAATAAGGAAGCCTGCAGATACTTCAGAGACAGATACAGTAATCACCATCTGTTCCTGGCAAAGCCCTACGAAGGGATCTTCGATCTTCTTGAATATCTTAAGAAGAACGGATACAAGATCGCGGTCGCGACTTACAAGAAGCAGGACTATACGGATAAGCTCATGCACCACTTCGGCATCGACAAGTATGCGGATGTTATCTACGGATCAGATTATGAGAATAAACTGCTGAAGTCGGATATAATCAAGTTGTGTCTTGATGAAGTATCGCCCGACGATTATTCCGAGGCACTCATGGTGGGGGACACCAAGCACGATGCCAGAGGCGCCGAGGTAATAGGCGCATCATTCGCGGGAGTATCCTTCGGCTTCGGCTTCGGCCCCATCGGAGGCGAAGACATAAACGAGTATAAACATGACGTATATGTGGACAGCCCTGCGGAGCTGATAGAGTATCTGGAAGATAATTAAGGATCCGCAGATCCTTAGGAGGAACAATATGGAGATCAAACTTGCACAACTGATAGCAGACTTTATGGTCAGTAAGGGTGTTACCCACAACTTCACCGTCACCGGCGGCGGAGCGATGCACCTGAATGATGCATTAGGCCATAAGGAAGGTCTTACGAGCATCTATAATCATCACGAGCAGGCCTGTGCCATCGCCGCAGAAGGCTATGCGAGACTAACCGGCAGGATAGCCCTCTGTACCGTAACATCCGGTCCCGGCGGCACGAATGCCATCACGGGCGTAATGGGAGGATTCCTCGATTCCATCCCGATGTTTGTCCTGTCCGGCCAGGTCAAGCGTGAGACGACGACATGGTCAGTACCGGATCTTCCTTTAAGACAGTTAGGTGACCAGGAGTTCCCCATCGTTAAGGCCGTATCATGCATGACCAAATATGCTGTTATGGTAACCGAGCCGAAGGATATCCTTTATCATCTCGAGAAGGCATGGTTCCTTGCCAATAACGGCCGTAAGGGACCGGTCTGGCTCGATATCCCGCTTGATGTTCAGGCAGCCAGGATCGATACGGATGAACTGAGGCACTACGAAGGAAGTGAAGAGGCTGCTGCCGATATGGCATCACAGAAGCCCGTCTATGATAAAGCTCTTACTAATGAGATCCTCACCGGGATCCGTAATGCAAAGCGTCCTGTCATGCTCCTCGGAACAGGCGTCAGGCTCGCAGGTGCCGAGCAGGAGATCCTCGCTCTCGCCGACAAGCTTCAGATCCCCGTTGTCAC
>OMQY01000151.1 GCA_900313405.1 uncultured Eubacteriales bacterium | reverse complement strand
GGGCAGACGGTCGCGCCGTGGGTCAGGGAGGAGGTCATGGACAGGACCATGCCGAAGCAGTGGAACATAGGCACCTGGATCATCATACGGTCTGCCGTAGACAGATCCATGCAGTCACCGATGGCCTTACCGTTATTTACGACGTTATAGTGTGTAAGCATAACACCCTTAGGGAAACCCGTGGTACCGGATGTGTACTGCATGTTGCAGACATCATGCTTATCGATCGTTCTTCTTACCTTCTCCACTTCACTGTAGGGAACCTTCTCGGCAAGAGCAGGCATATCATCCCAGTGGAAGCATCCGGGGATACGCGACTCACAGGTGATGACATTCTTAAGATAAGGAAGTCTGGAAGCCTTGAGTTCACCGGGCTTGCTGTCCTTGAGTTCGGGACAGATCTCATTGATGATCTTTACGTAATCGGAATCCTTATACTTGTCGATCATGACCAGGGTCATCGTATCAGACTGTCTTAACAGATACTCGATCTCATGGATCTTATATGCGGTATTGACCGTTACGAGGACTGCACCGATCTTGGTCGTTGCCCAGAACGTGATATACCACTGGGGAACATTCGTTGCCCAGATAGCGACGTGGTCGCCCTTCTTTACACCCATGGCGAGCAGGCTTCTGGCGAAGTTATCGACATCGACCCTGAACTCGGGATATGTTCTCGTATAATCAAGTTCCGTATATCTGAAGGCATACTGGTTCGGGAACTCCTCACAGATGCGGTCCAGGATATCCGGGAATGTATAGTCGATCAGGGTCTCTTTGGGCCAGGGATAGAATCCGGTCTCGCGCTTGTCTCGTTGAAGGCAGTGCTTATGTCTTGTTCTGTAGGGCTCCATGAAGGAAGCAAAGTGCGGTACGGCAATACCCGCGTCGCAGAGCTCGTGAGCCCACCTGTAGACCCACTCAAAGGAAACATAGCCCTGATAGTTGATGGAATCGAGCGCGTTGAACATATCCTCCAGAGGCATGTCACCGTCGCCCATCAGCTTGTACCTTACTTTGCCGCCGTCCATAACACTGTCCTTAACGTGGGTATACTTGATGTATTCACCCAGGTTCTGGACCGTGACCGCGGGGTCTTCGTTGAAGTATCTGTAAGGATGATGCAGATCCCAGAGAGCCGCGATCTTACGGTTGCCGACGCGGTCCAGGAGCTTCTTGAGTCTTGCCGTATCGGCATAGACACCGTTGGTCTCAACAAGAAGTGTTACGTTATACTCTTCCGCGATGGGAACAAGTCTTACGAGAGCTTCATATACGACCTCATCATCGATCTCGCTGGCAGGAGCGGGATCCTTATCTCCAAGGATCCTTATATAACTTGAACCGAGCTTGCCGGCAAGCTTGGCATATTCTGTGATCTCTTCGGCGGCAAGATCAAAATTCTCCCTGCTGGAGATTACCGTACCTGAAGACAGGCAAGGGATCTCGAGCCCGAGGGAATCGAGCTTAGCCTTTGTATTGGCGATCTCGCTGTCACGGAAGGGCAGCGCTTTATAAGAGAAAATGTTATTACCCAGACCACGAAGCTCGATACCGTCGAAGTTAAGGTCCTTGGCCATCGAATAGATCTCGGGCCACGAGAATGACGGACAAGCCAGCGTCGAGAAGGAGATTTTCATACAAACACCCCACTAAAGCATATTTTCGATATTATATTGTATTTATTAAGAAGGAAGTGTCAAATCAAAAAGCGATAAAAAACTTAGCGAAAAAGGACCGCCACCTGTGTGACGGTCCTTCCGGTAATTAGATCGCTATGCCTTACTCCTCGTCGTCGAGGGCATTCTTAACTATCTCATCAATGGCTGCATTCTCTGCCTCAACGCCCTTTCCGAAGAACTGGGGCTTGATCGCACCCTCGCTGTTACGTGCGCCGTAAGCGTCAGCGATGGCAAATGCCTCCTCCTTGAGCTTGAAGAAGTCTTCCCTCGAAGCCAGGTCATTCGTGCTCGTCTGGAAGCATACATCCTCATAAACATCATCGAAGATCAGATAATAGACCTTCTGCTTATTACCTACACCGGTTGAATCGAGCATAGCCTCTGCCTTGGTAGGCTCGCCGTCTCTTGAATCAAGGTTCTCGAAAGGGATCCTGACCTTGGAGAATCTGTAGCGGAGAACGATCTCCTTGACATTATAGTCAACAGCTACACGGTAATCTGCGATAAGGAAAGTCTGGATGAACACCAGGACTGCGATCACAGCCGCACAGGCACACATGATACCGAGTCCCAAGCCTCCGTCTCTCGTAAAGAAAAATACGGAAAGAGCAGCAAAAGCTGCGAACAGGATAACGGTGATAACTCTTCTTACATTGATCTGACGGCTGCTGGCTGCAAAACAATGCACGCCTTCCTGAGGCAAAGCCGCGACCTTCTCTTTATTCTCATACTCTGTTGACATACAATATCCTCCCTCTTCTGTATTTGTCTATAATAACACAAAAATCATAGATAAATTACATTTTCAAGAAAAAAGTAAAAAAATACCGATCCTTATTCAAGGATCGGCAAGTTTTATCAGATATTGGACAAGATCTCGATCCTGTCAACGATGCTCTTATACATCTCGGCGTACTTGGCCTGCTTCTCGCGTTCTGCGGCGATTACCTTCTCCGGGGCCTTGCTTACGAAGGACTCGTTAGAGAGCTTGCCCTCGACTCGCTTAAGCTCGCCCTCGATCTTTTCTTTCTCCTTGGCAAGTCTGTCGAGCTCCTTGGAGATATCGATCAGATCCTCGAGAGGCATATAGATCTCGCCTCCCTCGAACATGGCCGCCACGGCAGTTGCCGGGATGCCCTCCTTGTCCTTCTGAGTATCGACGGAGCTTACGGAAGCAAGTCTCTCAAGGAACGGCAGACCGTCAGTAAACGTACTTGCGATCGTATCATCCGCCGTTACCAGGATAACGTGAGCCTTACGTGAAGGCGCGACACCCATCTCCGCCCTGATATTGCGGATCGAACGGATGCCGCTCATCAGGATCGTCATCGTCTTCTCATCCTCAGGGAAAGAAGGGATCTTATCGGCATCGGGCCAGTCGGAGATCATGATCGACTCCGAAGCGCCGGTAAGGAACAGATTGGAATAGACTTCCTCGGTTACAAAAGGCATAAACGGATGCAGCAGCTGCATGGATACGCCGAGAACGTAGTTCAGGATATACTGAGCCTCAAGTCTCGTAGCGCACTCCTTATCAAACAGCCTGCTCTTGGCGATCTCGATATACCAGTCGCAGAACGTCTCCCAGATGAAGTCGACGATCTTCGACAGTGCGACACCGTACTCATACTTCTCGAAGTTGGCAGTTGCCTCGGATACAAGCCTGTTAAGTCCCGTGAGGACCCACTTATCCTCGAGCGTGAACTTGGAAGGATCGGCCTTACTTACATCGAGGTCATCCTCACAGTTCATGATAACGAATCTCATGGCATTCCAGATCTTGTTGCTGAAGTTACGACCCATCTCGATCTTGTCTTCCTGGAATCTCTGGTCATTACCGGGAGCATTACCTGTTACGAGGGCGAATCTCAGGGAGTCGGCACCGGACTTTTCGATGATCTCGAGCGGGTCGATACCGTTACCCAGGGACTTACTCATCTTACGGCCCTGTGAGTCTCTTACGAGACCGTGGATCAGGACATCGCGGAAAGGGACATCGTCCATATGAGCCATACCGGCAACGATCATCCTGGATACCCAGAAAGTGATGATGTCATAACCGGTAACGAGCGTATCCGTAGGATAGAACTTCTTAAGATCCTCGGTCTTCTCAGGCCAGCCGAGTGTAGAGAAAGGCCACAGTGCCGAAGAGAACCATGTGTCGAGTGTATCGGGATCCTGACGCATCTTCTTTCCGCACTTAGGGCATGTTGCCTCGGGATCCTTTGTTACAACGATCTCGCCGCAGTCAT
>OMQY01000083.1 GCA_900313405.1 uncultured Eubacteriales bacterium | reverse complement strand
TTGTCGTCAGGGTCCTCTTCGGTCTCCGGCTTTGCTGCCGGAGCAGGTGCAGCTGCAGTCTGCGCTTCAGGGGCAGGGGCCGGCTTTTCTTCCTGAGCGGATGCTTCGGCGACAGGAGCAGGGGCCTCATCCTTCACGGGCTCTTCCTTGGGTGTGGTCTTCTCCTCGGGCTTCTCCTCGGCCTTGGGAGCCGTATCAAGCTTCTTAAGAAGACCAAGAATGCCGAGTGTGTCTTTCTTATCATCCGTCTTCACGGGATCGGAGGACTTAGCGGACTCCGGCTTGTCTTCTTTCCCGGGTTCTGTCTTCTTCTCCTCGGGCTTCTCTTCTGCCTTCGCAGCCGGCTTATCAGCCTTGACGGGTTCCGGCTTTTTGTCTGACATCGATGCGGCTGCCTTTGCCTGCATCGCGGCGAAGTCGGGCATGGTAAGCGGTACGACATCCGCCTTCACCTTACGTCCGCAGAGCCTGATCATGGATATCTCGAACGATGTCCTTACAGAAGGTGACCACTTGAGTTCGGATATCATGCCTGACAGATAAGATATAAATGCAGCGAAGGTCTCGGGAGAAGCCTTGTCCGCTATCTCGTACATTTCTTTGAGAGTCGATATCGATGCGGGGATAAGCGAGGACGGATCCGGAACGACCCTGATGACCAGCAGGTTACGCATATACTGAGCCAGGTCGAGCGAGAACCTGATGATGTCACGTCCGCTCTCGGCCAGCTGCTGGATCAGAGGAAGGAGCTCATCGAACATACCTTCAATAAGGACGGTCGTCATCTTCGCCATAAAAGACGTATCGACGGTACCTGTTATCTCTTCGATCGATTCCGCGGTGATCTTCTTGCCGTCGGAAGCCGTTGCCGCCTGATCCAGTACGGATATGGCGTCTCTCATCGCACCGTCAGAGAGCGAGGCAATGAGCCTTAATGCATCGTCCGAAGCATCGATCTTCTCCTGATCACATATATATCTGAGCCGCCCTGAGATGGCATCGGGTGATATCCTTCTGAAGTCATATCTCTGGCATCTGGACAGTACTGTCGCAGGTATCCTGTGCGGCTCTGTCGTCGCGAAAAGGAATACCGCATGTGCCGGCGGTTCCTCAAGAGTCTTGAGCAGGGCGTTGAACGCACCGGACGAGATCATATGGACCTCATCGATTATATAGACCTTGTGAGGTGCTCTCGAAGGAGCGAACCCGACCTCCTCTGAGATCTTCCTTATATTATCTACACTGGTGTTGGAGGCGGCATCGATCTCTATAACATCCATGAGCGTGCCGTCGAGGATGCCCTTACATGTAGGGCACTTATTACAAGGATTACCGTTCTCGGGCGACTCGCAGTTGATCGCTCTCGAGAAGACTCGGGCTATAGAAGTCTTACCCGTTCCGCGCTGACCGCAGAAGAGATATGCATGGCCTATCCTGCCGGATGTGACCGCTTTACGAAGTGATGTAACTGCATGCTTCTGCTCCACGATCTCATCGAAAGTCATGGGGCGGAATTGTCTGTAAAGTGCAATGTGTTCCATGTTCTTAGCCTCTCGCGGAAAATAAAAAGTCCATCCCATCTAAACTGCAGTCGGGCAGGCACCCTTGCGGCACAACCGAAAATCCGCTTACTGCTGCTTCCTTCCGGACCTGACAGGGTTCACGGCATCGGATCGCACAAGACCCAATCCCGACTGCAGATCAGATGGGATGAACCGACTTAGTATAACATATAAATACAGATTTTGCTCGCCGAATTACGAATTAGGAGTGACAGGCCGTAATAAACCTGGAAACATATGTTGCAATGTCCGCCTGGATCGTCTCGGCACGGTCGGCGCTCTCGCATTCACAGTAGACGGCCAGGACTATGGGTTCCTCACAGTCGATTATCGCGATATCCGTATATGCATGGAGCTGATCGTTCCTTCCGGAGCAGTGGATGATACGGGTGTCTCCGCCGAAGGCTCTGCCAAAGGCGGTCGGCATCTCGGATGCTGCCAGATCGTTCAGGAAATACTGATAGGTATCCGAAGAATTGATGTATCCGTGGTAGAGATATGCCGCGAAGTTGGTCATATCGTAGAGAGACGAGCGGTTCGTGCCCGTCTGCTGAAGTCCCGAGTAATCCGTATAGATGACCGGGGATGTGAAGCTGATATATGAGCTGATCTCCGAGATCAGGGGGACGATCTTCTCGATCCCGCCGAGCTTTTCGATGATAAAATTGAGAGCCAGATTATCGCCCCGCGCTGCAGCAAGATAAGCGAGCGTCCTGGTGTAGAACTGCTTGCCTTCGCTGTATTCGTCGACTATGGAGGAGAAGTGACCTTCTTCCGTACCGCCCGCATATGTCGCGGTGCCGGTAAGTGAGAGCTGACCGGAAGAGGCTCTCTCCCACATAAGAGTCAGGATCGGCAGGGAGTAGGAGCCCGCCGGGACGATGGGGGCAAGTTCGTTGATCCCGAGCTCTTCGTTCGAGAGAAGGCTGATATAACGGAAGCAGATGCGCTCATTCTCGGTATTGTTGATGTAATCCTGTATCTCCTGCTTCAGATTGTCGAGCATTATGTCGCGTTGTTCGTGAGATACGGTCTGGAGGGGATGGGTATTATAGAAATAAAAGTTGTTCTCAGCCTCGACGAACGGATCCGGCGCATTATTCTGCGTCTCAGTCGTCTCAACGGGATTGCCGTCAGCATCAGTCTCGACTGTCCCGGACTCAACGGTCGCTTCGCTTCCGTCAGGTCCTGCCGTCTCTGTGGGATCTTCCGACTGGATAACCGGGCCGATCGGCGGCTCTGTGGTCTCAGTGGGTTCGGTCGTGCTCTCCGTCGTCTCCGTTGTACTCTCTGTCGTAGGAAGAGTAATGCCGGTGCGTCGGTGTGCCGGTGTCGGCGTAGCATTAGGATCAGCCGTGGATGTCGCCGCGCCTACGAGATCCGGGTATTTCTCCCTGTACTTATCCTGCATCGCCGCGACTCTGGATACGAATACGCAGATAAGGGTGACCGTCAGGAGTACTCCGATGATGATGAGAGTACGGTTACGGCGCGTGTGCCTTATTCCCGATGCTTTCTGGAGAAATGTCGGATTAGGATATCTCATATGCTAAGGATCCTGATCATCAGAACAGACCGCTGATGATACCGTTGTTGTCGATGTCGATATCGAGGGCTGCAGGGTGCTTCGGAAGTCCCGGCATCGTCATTATCTTGCCCGTGAGGACAACGATATATCCTGCGCCTGCGCTAAGTGATACGTCTCTTACCGTGAGCGTGAAGCCCTCGGGACGACCCAAAGCCTTGGGATCATCGGACAGCGAATACTGAGTCTTGGCAATGCAGATGGGAAGATCGCCGTAGCCTGATTCCTCGAAGGCCTTGATCTTGGCCATTGCTTCGGGAAGGATGTCGATATCGGAAGCACCGTAGATCTTTGTTGCAACGGCTCTGATCTTATCCTCGGTCGTATCGTCGAGTGAGTATGTGAATACGGGATCCTTCGCTTCATCCCTGTCGAGGATATCAAGGACTGCCTGTGCGAGCTCAAGTCCGCCTTCGCCGCCCTTGGCAAATACTTCTGCCGGCGCGAAAGAAGCTCCCAGCTCATCACACATCTGACGCATAGCCTCGATCTCCTCATCGGTGTCGCTCAGGAACCTGTTCGACGCCACGATGACCGGGATACCGAATGACTTCATATTCTCTATATGCTTGGCGAGGTTCGGGAAACCTGCCCTTACGGCATCGACATTCGGGATCGTAAGATCTTCCTTGCTGATGCCGGCATTATACTTGAGCGAACGTACCGTTGATACGATGACGGCCGCATCAGGCCACAGACCGGCCTTACGGCACTTGATGTCGAGGAACTTGAATGCGCCGAGATCGGCACCGAAGCCTGCCTCGGTGATGAGGATATCTGACAGCTTAAGTCCTGCCTTGGTGGCGATGACGGAGTTGCATCCGTGTGATATATTCGCGAAAGGCCCTCCGTGAACCAGCGCAGGCACATGTTCCAGCGACTGGACGAGGTTAGGAGCGACTGCATCCTTGAGCAGGGTGGCAAGCGCGCCTTCTGCCTTGAGATCCCCGGCAGTTACGATGTTGCCGTCGGTGTCATAAGCAACGACTATCTTCTTGAGCCTCTCCTTCAGATCATCCGTATCGGAGGCCAGACACAGGATCGCCATGATCTCCGAGGCAGCGGTGATATTAAAGGCGTCACTTCTCTCGACGCCGTTTGTCCCGCCGCCGACGCCTATGGTAACGGCTCTCAGAGCCCTGTCGTTCATATCGAGACATCTCTTCCAGATGACCCTGTTGATATCTATCTTTAAGTCGTTGCCCTGATAGATGTGATTGTCGAGCATAGCTGCCAGGAGATTGTTGGCAGATGTGATGGCGTGAAGATCGCCGGTGAAATGGAGATTGATATCCTCCATCGGGATAAGCTGGGAGTATCCGCCGCCTGCAGCACCGCCCTTAATACCGAAAACGGGACCGAGGGAAGGCTCTCTCAATGCGAGCATGGCCTTACGCCCGAGCTTGCTCATTGCCTGAGCAAGTCCGATGCTGACGGTGGTCTTGCCTTCACCTGCCGGTGTCGGATTCATCGCGGTAACGAGAACGAGTTTGCCGTCCTTGTTGCCGCTTCGCTTATTTATGACGTTAAGCGGCAGTTTTGCCTTGTACTTGCCGTAGTATTCCGGCTCGTCAGGTGTAAGTCCCAATGTGGCCGCAATATCGGCTATGGGGGATATCGTCGCGCTTCTTGCTATCTCGATGTCACTTAACATATCTATACCGCCTGTCTAACGTGATATGTCATTTTACAATAATCTGAAGAGGCTTTTCAATAAAAGGGTGCGTGATTGTTGCCTTAGCGGCCGTTAACACAACATTTTGTAAGAATAGCACAAATGAGCACAATATATTGGGTTTTCCGATTGACAAAAAATCAAGATACTGTTATTATTTTCGTGAATTGCAAAAACTGCCGTAGCAGGACGGAGGATACATAAAATGATCATCAAATCCGATGTGGACAGATGTAGAGCCAAACTTCAGACAATGATCGGTAAGCGCGTCAGACTTACATCGAACGGAGGAAGGAAGAGACTCATTATCCACGAGGGAACTGTTGAGAGCTGCTACCCTAATGTATTCACTGTTAAGTGCAAGAGAGCATCCGATTCCAAGTATGAGATCATCTCATACAGCTACGTAGATGTTCTCACACGTGCCGTTAGGGTCGCTATCCCGGTAGAAGCAGCTGCAGAAGCTGCCGGCTGACAGATCTCAGTAAAGTTATCATCGGGGCTGTCTCGTTAAGCGAGACGGCCCCTTTTTTTATGCTTCACCGACAGCTTTTCGAGACACTTTTACCACATTATTGGCGAAAAGTTGGAATTGTGTGGTAATGTGACTGCTGCCGTTACCACATTATTGGCAGAAATCGAAAAAAGTGTGGTAATTCAAGTTCAGACTT
>OMQY01000109.1 GCA_900313405.1 uncultured Eubacteriales bacterium | reverse complement strand
TTCGCCCGTAAGAGCAGATGCCGAAGAGGCAGAAGAGAAGGAGTAAGACAGACTTATGGCCGGACAGAAATCAGGAATAGTCAGACTGCGTAATAACAGTTATCTGCGCTCCATCGATTATTATCTGGTGGTGCCCATATTCCTGATCACGATCATAGGTATCTATGTTCTGAACCGGGTACTGTCTGACGGCTATGATGCTTATCCCGGCAATCTCTACAGACAGGTAATGGCAGCGGCAGTCGGTATGTTTATCGCTCTTGTCGTTTGTATCCTCGATACTCACTTCCTTAAGATGATCGGTTGGGTTATCTACGGCAGTTCGATATTCCTGTTGTTGCTCGTTCCGCTTGACGGCTATTCCATGGTCGACACATGGGGTGCCGACGCTTGGCTTAACCTGCCTGTTATCGGTACTTTCCAGCCGTCGGAGCTGGCTAAGATCGGACTTGTTATCGTGGCGTCGGATATTTTCGAGCAGATGGGGAAGAAAGAGATCGGGATAATAAGAGGTTTCAGTTATCTGGCCGCGGTATATGCGCCCCCGATGCTGCTGATACTTCACCAGCCCGACATGGGAACCGCGATGGTCATCATGTTCTCGTTCATCTGTATCCTCTTTGTATGGGGTGTTAAGTACAGATATTTCCTGCTGGCGATCTCGTCGGTCATCGTTATCGTCGTGCCGTTCGTCTGGAATTATTATCTGGCGTCATACCAGAAGAACAGGATCCTGTCGCTTGTTTTCGAAGGATCGGATCCCGAGTCCGAGTATAATCTGGTGCAATCCAAGGCGGCGATCGCATCGGGAGGACTTGCCGGCAATACCACCGGGATCTACGTCAAGGTTCCGGTCAAGGAGAGTGACTTCATCTTCGCGGCCATCTCCGAGCATCTCGGATTCATCGGGACCACCGCCATGATCCTCCTGACCTTCTTCTTCCTGTGCAGATGTATGTTTGTCAGCAGCAGAGCGACCCGTCCGGCCTATTCATATATTGTAGTCGGTCTTGCCGCATCGTTCGCTTTCCACTTTATCGAGAACATGGGAATGTCTGTAGGTCTCCTGCCGGTAACCGGTATCCCGCTTCCGTTCGTAAGCCTCGGCGGAACAGCCATGATGGTTAATTACATCGCATTCGGCATCATACTTAATATCTCGATGGACAGGGGACAGTAATATGTCTTATAAAGCGGTTGTCTTTGATCTTGACGGAACCGTTCTTGATACAGCTGAGGGACTCGCCGTAGCGGTTAATGCGGCCAGGAAAGAGTGCGGTTATCGTGACCTGCCCCTTGAGACACTCATCTCCATGGTCGGTAACGGTGCGAGACGCCTGATCGCGCGAAGCATCGCATATGACAGAGCGGACGGGACGTCTGCCGAGGATATCATAGATTCAGAGGAGACTCAGATCCTGCTTAATAAGTTCCGCACGATATATCTCGATATCTGCGTGGAGTACACAAAGCCTTACCAGGGCATCATCGCACTTATCAAAGAACTGCGTGACGCAGGGATAAAGCTTGCCGTCCTCTCGAATAAGGATCACGATGCGACGTATAAGCTGTGTGACTTCTTCTTTCACGATATGCTCGACGACATAAGGGGACACAAGGATGGAGTAAAACACAAGCCTGATCCCGAGCCGGTCCTGAAGACACTCGATAAATTGGGCGTTACGCCTTCGGAATGTGTGCTCGTCGGCGATTCGGAAGTTGATATCATGACCGCACGTAACGTTGGGGCTGACATCATTTCCGTCGATTGGGGATTTAAATCGCATGATTTTCTACTCATTAGTGACGCAAATGTGATAGTATCTAGCGTGAAGGATCTGGAAGAGCATTTGCTTACATGATCCGTTACACTTCTCAGGGAGGCAGAGAATATGGCATCAACGGTATACACAAAGAAGGCACCCGAGGCGATAGGCCCCTATTCTCAGGCAAAAGCAGCAGCCGGACTCATCTTCACCTCCGGCCAGATCCCGATCGATCCCGAGACAGGAACGGTCTCCGCGACCGACATAAAAGGCCAGGCTGATATGGCATGCCGCAACGTCGGCGCTATCCTCGAAGCCGCCGGCGTCGGATTCGAGCAGGTTATCAAGACAACCTGTTTCCTGTCGGATATGAACGATTTTGCAGACTTTAACGAAGTCTATTCAAGATACTTCATCTCGAAGCCCGCGCGCTCATGTGTGGCCGTCAAGGCGCTCCCCAAGGGGGTTCTGGTCGAGATCGAGGCCATAGCCGAAGCTTGATAAGACTTTAACTTATTATCGCATTGTCACGGACAGTTGGTGTATAATACTGTGTGATTTTTGAACGAGGCGCTCCGGCGCTTCGCATTTGCGGAGGTAATTATGTCCAGACTTCTTTATGATGAGTCCAATATTCCTGATATCGATACGCTCGTAGCGAAGAATTATGATAACGTTGATACAAGCGAGATCGCACCCGTCCGTAAGATCGGTGTGCTTACCAGCGGCGGCGATGCCCCCGGAATGAACGCCAGTATCAGAGCGGTAGTCAGAGCCGGTATCAATGCAGGCTTTGAAGTATATGGTGTTACAAGAGGATTCCATGGCCTTTGGAAGGGTGAGATCTCACAGATCCAGGTCAGGGACGTATCCGAGACATTGCAGCGCGGCGGTACTTTCCTGATGACAGCCAGATCCAAGACTTTTACTACCAAGGAAGGTGTCCTTAAGGGTGCAAGGATGATGGAAGTCTATGATCTCGACGCACTTGTCGTAGTCGGCGGTGACGGTTCCTTTAAGGGCGCCAGAGCTCTTGCCAGGATCGGAATGCCCGTTATCGGCATCCCCGGCACGATCGACAACGATATCGGATGTACAGACTACACTATCGGTTATGACACAGCCATGAACACTGCTATGGAGGCTATCGATAAGCTCCGTGACACAGCATCTTCCCACGAGCGCTGCAGCGTTATCGAGGTAATGGGAAGAAGAGCAGGTTATATCGCTCTGAACGTCGGTATCGCGACCGGTGCCGAGTGCATCCTGATCCCCGAGATCGAGTTCGACTTCAACCGTGATGTTATCAGAACGATCCTCGACGGACGTAACAAAGGTAAGAGACATTATATCGTTATCGTCGCCGAGGGCGT
>OMQY01000294.1 GCA_900313405.1 uncultured Eubacteriales bacterium | reverse complement strand
TCTTCACCCCACCCCGCGCGTTCAAAGAACGAACCGGCATCGCGCGAAGAACGGCTGCGCCGCGACCTCCCTTCATCTTCGCTGTCTTCATCATCTGCTCTCACATACGAGAATATCATCACACCGATACACGCACTCGTCAGGAATGCCGCTGCCGTCAGTAGAGTCCTCTTAAGTCTTCTGTTCATAATGATTCCCTTCACTTATCTCTTATTACAAGATAAGCATAATAAACACTTGTCACATCGAAGCACTAAAGATGTGTCAGAGTTGTCATTTTTCGAAGATGATCCTACTGCCAGCCCCTCTCGTCCATCACGAGCTGAGCTCTGTTGTTGATGATCCTGATAACGTCATCGAGCGTCTTCTGATCTTCGAGGTATGCCTGTATCTCCTCATAGACTATTATGTTTATTGCCGGATCGACCGAACCGCAGAACGAGATCCCCGATATCGTGTCCTCGTATCTGTCCAGTATCTGTTCATCAACTCTTATGTAGGGAACTCCGGCACTGCGCACCTCATCTCCGAACATATCCAGATAGTAATCGCATTCCGCATTGTAAGAGTCCATCGCCATCCTCGCACTGTCTTCAAAGGCCCTGACATTTACCAGGTTCCGTCCGGTGTCGTCAAACACGGCAGAACGGGATCCGTGTCGCATCTGAGCATCATACGACAGTAGCAGGTTAACAAATCTCATCGACCCTTCAATGTCCGGATTGCACGTCGATACCGAGACAGAATCAGTCACAGGTGATAGCATTATCCCCGTCCCGTCGTAGGATGGAAGTGCCAGAAGCCGCGCCTGCAGCGGATCGATGTTCATATAAGATGAAATGTGCAAAAAGGATCCAAAGGAATCGATGTTGCGAACTTCGGCCTCGATCCCCTGCCGGTTATAGTATGAGGACAGCGAAGTATCGGTTATGCTGTTCTTGGAATACTCGCACAGGGCAATGAACGGATCACACCCGAAGTCGACAATCCCGTCTCCATCCGTAACATCTCTTATCACAGACGGTAATACCGTACTGATGAAACCGAGCCTGTCATACGAAACAATATTCGTACCGTTAAGCACTTCTTCCCTGAAGAGCGAGTATTCATCAAACGTCAGCCCGTTTTGCCCGTTTCCATAACCTGTCTTGTCGGTCACTATTGCAAGGAATTCAAAAGACAGCGGCACACAATACAGTTTGCCGTCAGCCCCCGATGACGCTTCGATAATATTATCCCAGAGACCGTCATCTATATCCTTGTCCAAGTACTCGTTCATGTCGATGAACATGTCACTGTTCTGAAGCTGAGGGTAAGCAGCTGCACCGAAGAACAGATCCGGACCCTCTCCCGCCATAAGATCAACAGCCAGTGCATCACTTAGCCTCTTGTCGGCATTCATGTAATCCGTCCTCATATTCTCGAGATCGCCACTGCTTGAAGATCCTGTCAGATAATCGTCTCGACGGTATCTGATGTCAGGTATGATAAAGCACTCATCGTCCGTATCATTAAACTCCCTGATCGACTCATAGATATCGCTTGTCATCGTCCCACCCGCTGTCAGAACGTGCTTGCCTGCATTCGGATTTTCCTCACATCTTGTAAGTGTGATGACTCGTGAAGCTGCATCTTCGATCTGTCCGTCATTTCCTGTTATCAGGACTACTGTTGTATCGTTGACAGAATACGGTTCGAGAGTCGATACGATCCCTCTGTTGATATTGCAATCATCGAAAACAAGATAATCAGACACCTTCGAAGACCCCATATCCACTTTCTTTATCCCGTCGATATCGGTGAGCAGGACCTCTCCGTCAATATAAGACAGGCCTGACAGGTCGTACCCGGTAAGATAGTCATAACTGTCGTCACTTAATCGAGAAGTCGCACCGGAGTACGGATCTACCCTGTACAAAGATCCCTTAGTTACGAGCAACAGGTATACCGCATCACCTTCATGATAAGGGATGACCTCATATGGCTCCGCTATATCGTGGGGAAAGTCTTTTCGAAGGTCGGCAGTAACAACAGTCCCGTCTTCCCTCGTGATCTCAAGGACCGTCGAATTCGTCTGCCCCGATGCAAGATATTTATCGATCGATAATCCTTCAAACGATATCGTACCCTGATATTCCATATATTCCTCGTCATAAGATTCCGGCAACCTGAATTCTATAAGCGTACTGAGGTCTTTGCTCAGGACGATCTGACACCCGTTAAAATGACAATATGTAACTGTATCTTCTCCGATGATGCATCTGGTCGGGAAAATGCCCATATCACGTATCTCTGCCTCATGATCTTCAATGAGCTCACTGATGTTAAAAGAGCTGATCCTGTTACCTCCTTTATCAAATAGCTCGAGGATATCAGTCTGTCCGTCACCGTCATACAGAGTAAGATGCACCAGCCAATGATCATCTGTTTTGCCTTCGATCTTGCTTACGACGCTCAGGTATTTGCCGTCCCCGTATCCGATATTATTGACATACTCCTGATCAAAGACCAGCTCCTCCGTCTCATAATAAGGATCATCTTCACTAATAACCCGTCCGTCTCTCTTCTCAGCACCTTTATCACTCAAAGAGCATGCGGAGAATAATATAGTCTCGCATAATAGAGTGGTTATGATCATGCCTGCGATCGAATCTGTTCTTTTCATGGCTCATCTCTCCTCTACTCGATACTCAAAGCCGGCAATGCATTCATCGTTGATATCCCTGATCTCAAAAACAGCGTTGCCGGGAAACTCGACGCTGTCACCGATCATCCCTACGATAAGATACCCGTCTTCAAAGGAATCAGGTGCCTCCGGATCTATACTGTTCTGAGTAGTTATAGAGAAAGTCCCGAAAGAATACTGCATATACAGAGATGTTATGCGGCTCGGATCGCCCTGATAGTCAGCAACAAATCCGACAGATATGATCCTGTCATCCTGATGATCTCTCAGAACATACAAGGTATACGACAGATCTTCACTCTCTCCGGAAGATAATAATTCCCACCCGTCATCGAGAACAAACCCCCTCGGCTCCAGACTGAATCCGATAGAATCCCCGAAACTGTGCTCGCTTATGACTTCGCCATGAACGACCTCATCCTGATCGGTCCCCCTGTCATGGTCTTCACTGAATGAATAAGCACCGGCTGCACTTGCAACCCCGACCAGACCGACGAACTGAACAGATGCGATGATAATGAACAAGCGAAGGGGCGATATCCACGCGCGGCATCCCCTGTCGCCGGATCTCAGTATCCCGTTATTGTGCCTGTCATACAGCCGCTTATATATGTAATAAACTACCGTCGATAAGACTATGATGAGTATCGATCCTATCAGTATCAAATATAAAACGATCATGCACCTGTCTCCTTGTCATATCCCGATCCTGTCTCTGAAAATGTAATAGTAACTTCTTGTTACATCCACCTTTACATTCCCCGTCATATGAAGTACGAACTTTTGCAAAAGCGCAGACTCTATCCTCTTGATATGCTTAAGATTAACAATTGAGGAATTACTGACTCTGAGAAAGACATCCGGATCAAGAACCGTCTCGAGAAACTTCAGACGCTCGGCGCAACAGTACTCTTCATCTCTTGTGTGAATAATGACATCATGTCCTATGCTTTCGATGAATACAATATCCTTTACACTGACAAAAAACTGCTGTTCAAGCCTCTTCCCTGCAAGGTAAGAAGAATACTCACTCCGCTTTCTGATGATATAATCGGAATCCTGATCATCTCGGAATCCCGCCTTATCAAGAGCCACCCTCATGGGATCGTCAGGGTCAAGTAACATCTTGATATCCATCAGTAAAACCTCCTTGCTCTGTGAGAAAATACTACACCAATGCTATCGAATAATCTCGATTTTGGAACATCTTACATAGAATAGCGAACAGATTACAATCTGTATGGCTATTCCCGGCATTAGCGCTCTTCTCGCAGGCAGGTTAGTGCATTATCAATAGCAGACTCTGTTTCTGCCGGTCTCCTTGGCGGTGTAGAGTTTCTCGTCGGCGGCACTGATATTCTCTTCGATCGTCAGCGAGGGGTCAAAGAGTGCGCAGCCGAAGCTGAGGGTGCATCTGATGGTGGTACCGTCTGCGTCGATATCGGAATCCATGAGCTTTACGCGGACCTTCTCGGCCTTGGCGACTGCTTCTTCGAGGGTGGTGTCGCGCATGACCATTACGAACTCT
>OMQY01000108.1 GCA_900313405.1 uncultured Eubacteriales bacterium | reverse complement strand
CCTATTACCTGACGGATGATCGTATCCATGGGGATATTCATGAGCATGGCTGCGATCATTCCCAGAACCGCACCGATACCGGCAAGGAACGTGTACTCCATTATGTAAGTCATCGAGATATCTTCAGAACTGTACCCCAGAGCTTCAAGCACTCCGATCTTCTCCATCTGATCTTCAATATCATTACTGATCTTACGTCTGATCATAACGATTGACATAATGAAAGTAATGAGCGACATGAAGGCGATAAAGTATGTAAACATACTGAGAAATGATGTTTCTGTTTCCTCTTCGATGTCAACATTGACAAAGTCGGCATTGGTCAGATTCAATCCGAATCTGTCATAGATCAGATCGATAAAACTATCCTTGTCAAAAGCCTTTCCGTAATCGAATCCGACCAGGGTATATTGATCGAAGCCTGCTGAGAGACGCTCGTAATCCTGCTCCGTAACTATGACTTTTTTGCCAGATCCGTCATTGGCCAGGAGACCGGCCTCGAAGAACCCTGCGACCACAAAATCTACCTCATCAACACCGGTAAGGATCGTCATGTGATTTCCGATATCGTAACCGTTTATGTACTTGTAGCAGACAGGCAGCATTATCGGATGCTCGAGATCCGAGATCTCCTCATCAGAGAGTTTATCCGTTATGTTGAAGTCCTCGAACTGTCGCTCCGTCTCTTCAGTGACAAAATCAAGATTATATGCAACCTTCTCCCCGTCATCCTCGATTATACTCGCACTCAGACCGAAGAGCATTTTGCCGGCAGACAGGCGCTCAACTCCATATTCGTCTCTTAGTATATCAAGATACTCTTCTCTATACTCTTTATCGGCGATCATTATCATGTTGTCAACGCAGCCGGTACTCTCGAAGCTCGTATCGAAAGCCTCCTGGAACTTGGTGATATTGATCACAAACAGACCTAGCATAAGAGTCGTTATGAATGTCAGGAAAGTGATCACAAATGCTTCTGTCTTATTCTTCCTGATATTGAACAAAGATAATCTGAAGATCTTCATATTACCACCCCATACTGTCGAGGAACGCTGACAGGTTCGCTCTTCTTGTCTTGTTGTCATCAGTGCCGTATACAGGCATCCTGTAGTCGCCAACGATACCGCCGTCTCTTAAGTAAAGCACTCTTGTTCCTCTAAGCGCCGTCTTAAGATCGTGAGTAACCATTACTATGCTCTGACCGTTCTTGTGAACTTCAGTGAATATCTCGAGTACATCACGGCTCGAAGAAGAATTGAGAGCACCGGTGGGCTCATCAGCGAAAAGGATCTTCGGATCATTGATGACTGCACGAACGATACCTGCTCGGGCTGCTTCGCCTCCGGATAACTGATTGGGATATTTCTTGAAGTCATTATCATTAAGACCGACCTTACGCAGAAGATCTTTTGCCTTGTCGACAAGTTCTTTGGAATTCTTCTGAACGATAAGAGCTCCTGTCATTACATTATCGAGAACTGTCTGATTGTCGATCAGATATACGCTCTGGAAAACAAATCCGCAATTGCCGCGACGGAAAGCAGCAAGCTTGTCGTTATTCATCCCTGAGATATCCTTCCCGTCGAAAAGGATCTTACCCATGTTCGGCTTATCCATTCCGGAGAGGGCATAAAGAAGTGTTGATTTACCGGAACCGGATGAACCCATGATAACTGTGAAGTCGCCTTCATAGATCTCAAGGTCAAGGTTCTTGATAACGTGCTGCTGAACTCCGCCGTTAGAGAAAGACTTACAAAGCTTCTCAGTCTTAAGTATCGTGTTTGCCATTTATACTGCTCCTTTGCGATTTATTCATCTTACAAGTGCAGTATATTTGTTTTCGAGAAGGACTTCTTTAACGGGTTACTATCAAATTCTTATCAAATTATTAACTGAGCGGAATAAGGAGTATTATCGTAAGTCCGACGCCGTCGCTCTCGGGGATCATCTCGCCATTCATCTTATCCATCAATATCCTTGCTATATACAGACCAAGGCCGTTTCCGGCTTCATCACTGTTCTCCCACTGCTTGCCTCTATAGAACTTGTTGGCAATGAGACTCAGTTCATTCTCGGGGACACCGGGTCCATAGTCTCTGATCTGCATCTGAAGGAACCGATCGATGATCTTATAGTTTACGTCGATCTTCGTATTCGCATACTTATAAGAATTGGAGATAATGTTTCCTATTACCTGGCTCAAACGCTTTATATCGGTATTGATAACAACCTCGGGGATCTTCTCCTCGATTACGAGGTCCCGGTCATCATAGCGCCTGAGGATATTACTGATCTCTGATGATTCTTCATCCTTGAGGTTCACTTTGAATTCACCGAGATCTTCCAAGGCAGCAGAGAAAAGATCGCTCAAGAGGGTATCGATCTGATCGGCCTTCATGTAAATGTTATCGAGCTTATTAACGTAGTCGTCTGCACAGACGGTACCTTCATTCTCCATGCTCATCTTCGCTTTCATAAGTTCCGTCGTGACCTTGATCCCGGTAACAGGCGTCTTCAGATCGTGGCTTAAAGACGCGACCATTTCCTTCTCCTTTTTCTGAAGGGCGATCTCGCGTTTCCTGGACTTATTCAACTCTTCCCTCATTATATCGAAGCTCTCAGAGAAGGATCCGAATATATTATCCTTATCCATCATCAGAGGGTCGTCCAATTTACCTTCTGCAACCTTATGCGCGAACTTCTCAAGACGTTTAAACGGTGTAACAATGTTACGTGATATGTAAATACCGATGGCGAGCAGGCCGATCAGGATCACACCCTCGATAACGGCAAATCCGATTATCATCCTGATCTTCATAGAATCGATCATCTCACTGCCGTTCTCGAGCAGGACTACACTTCCGACGATACAACCGTCCTTTACAACATAGGTATACGGATATCCGTTCTTGATGGCCTGTTCAACAGAGAATCTGCCACCTCTGTCTCCGCAGATGATCATCCCCTGTTTATCCGTGATCACATAATCATATCCGACGTCGACCTGATCGATAAGATCCGTCTCATCCCAATGTTCAGCCGCATTATTGGTTATCTCGTTAAGTGCGACTATCCTGTCATTACTGACATCTGCACTGTCAGTGTAGTGATCAAGGATAAGCGCGTAGAGCACGATGCCGGCAATATATGCCAGAGCAAGGATAACGAATACCTTAATATACTTTCTCATTCAGGATATACCCCACACCCCAGATGGTCTTGATTATCTCCGGATTCTTTGGATCGTTTTCCGTCTTCTCACGAAGGTGCCTTATATGAACAGCAATGGTCCCTTCTCCGATAAACTCGTCATTCCAGACTTCACGGAGCAGTTCATCCTTGGTAACGATTCGTCCGGAATTCTCAAGAAGATACAGGAGAAGCTTATACTCCATATCTTTCAAAGCAACACTGCCGTCAGCCGTGACAAGTTTATGTGAATTTGTATCGAGCTTTATATTATCGGTGATGTCGATCATCGATGATGCCGGTGCAGTTGTGCCGGTCCTGCGCTGTCCGCCGGAGGCTCCGGCAAGTTCTGCAGCCTCCTTTGCCTTCTCATATCTTGCCAGGACGCTCTTGACCTTAGCGAGAAGTATGCTCAACGTATAGGGCTTCTTGATATAATCGTCACCGCCTATATTGAGGGCTATAAGGACATCGTCATCACTGGTACGCGCACTGACAAACAGGATCGGCATATCATACTGCTGCCTGATCTGCTTGCACAGGTCGAATCCGGACTTATCTCCGAGATTGATATCGAGAAGCAAGAGCGACACTGTATTCTCATCGAGGAACTTCACCGCACTGTCGTAATCCGTCACATATGCGGTCTTTACTTCAAACATATTGAAATACTCGGCGGTCGATTCAGCGATCACCTTGTCATCATCTATCATCAGAACTTTATAATCCATATCCTATGCCCTCTTTGTTATTATCATTATCGCATATAGAAGGTCTCTGTTCTCGGATCTCGCTTAATGAATGCCTCGAATCCGTTGCCGTCGTAAACAACAGCCATCTCCATACCCGGATCCATCCTGAAGGCGTTCACATAGGGAACGTAGCCGAAGAATTCTTTTTTTCCTTCAAAGATCCATTCTCCTTCTGCCTTTTCGACCGTCAGGTTATCAATAGTTACGACTGTGCATTTAAGCGCCTGCGGAAGCAGCCTGTGAAGAAAAGCAATGTAATGGCTTTTCCTGTCCTTATCGTATATTCGATCTTCAGCCTTGATATAGACAAGCGGGATCATAGCAATAGAGATGAAGAACAGCGTACACACAAATCCCACATACAGATCCGTATGATCGCGCACCCGATCAGGAGCGATAAGATACGGGATCGGAATGATGATAAGCGATGCCAGAACAGGGATAAAGGCAACGAGGATCGACGGTCTGTGTGCCTTCAGCCCCCTGTAGGGGTTGAACATAACAAGCTCGGGATTATCGAGCATGATCTGTCGTTCCTGGTCCGTAACCGGTCTGCCCACGTATCTGCACCTCCGCTATAACTCCATGTGTCCGCTTAAGCACATCGAAAAGATCCAATCCAAGTATAGCATTAAAAACAACACCCGTAAAAACACACAGTTATGTTATCTGATATAATAGAATAATCAACAAGAAAGGAGCTTCAGATCATGGGCTTATTCAAGGATCTGTTAAAAGGCGCGATCAAGGACTCTGTCAGGGATGCAGAGAATCGAGAGATCGACAGAGCACTGGGGAACGTTTTCAGAGGCAAC
Organism: uncultured Eubacteriales bacterium; assembly: GCA_900313405.1. The sequence continues at coordinate 3,581 of OMQY01000108.1, read as the reverse complement.
ACATATGATGCAGGACATATCTCGCAGACAGGCTCCGTAGGATCTGCTGCTCCGTCTCAGACGACATACAAGGAAGGACCGTGGTCCGACAGAATGCCTAACGAACCGAATCAGTTCAATTCAGGACTCAGTTACGTCGATTACTTCGCTAAGATCTTTGCCGAAGACTTCCCTTCATATGTTCTCTATCAGGAACCGGGGTCTGCAAAGAACTCGACTGTTATCTCGCTCACTGACCCCGCCGGACGTAAAGCACTGGTCGTAGAGCTTATCTCACGAAGAAGTTCTCCTGACAAGGTTCGAAGCAACTGCAAGGCGCAGGGTATCCCTTACCTTCGCTTCTACTACGACTACAGCGAGAACGGCTGGTGGAATGTACGCAGCTATGTTGTCGCCCGTGTAAGCAAGGCCCTGGGCCTTCAATAAATTGTTAAGAACAGAAAGAGGATGCCTTCGGGCGCCTGTGGCGGACCCGGCACGGACCATCTTATCGCTTCGCAGGCAGCAGGTCCGTGTACGGTCTGGTACTTTCCGTAATTTTACGGAATTTAATGATTCCTCTTTCTGTTTTTATATGGAGTAAAAATGTCCTTGATCGATGACATCTCTGATCCTATATGCTGGGAAAAGTTCTATGACTATAAGACATCCCTGTCATGTACCAAAAAGTTCTCCGGCACCCTGAGGACTTATATTGACGACCGGCGATATGTTGACGTAGCTCGGAGGATCCGTGAAGGTGAGCCCTTTCCGCTTCCGTCAAGAAGAGTTATAAGCAAGATGTCATCTCAGAAGAAAAGGACCGTTTATACATATCCGGAGGATGAGAATATCGTACTTAAGCTTCTCACGCATCTGATGCTCCGTAAGTACGATACTATATACACTCCTAACCTCTACTCTTTCAGGCCTGACAAGACAGTTAAAGATGCGATCCGGTATCTGACATCAGTCGAAGGTATAGACCGGATGTATTCTTACAAGGTCGATATCAGCAATTACTTCAATTCGATCCCGGTTGAGAGGCTGATACCGGTACTCAAGAGCGTTCTTAATGACGATCCTGCTCTATTTGATTTCCTGTCGGGGCTTCTGATCGAGACAAGAGTAACAGACAAAGGTGCCGTCATAGAGGAATCCAAAGGCATCATGGCAGGAACCCCGCAGGCGTCGTTTTATGCGGATCTGTATCTGAAGGATATGGATCGCATGTTTTACGATCTGGGGATCCCCTATGCCAGATATTCCGATGACATAATAGTATTTGCAGACTCCCGCGAGAAGATCGAAGAATATGCGGATATCATTCGTGAACAACTTGGTTCTTATGGTCTGTCGGTCAATCAGGACAAGGAATCGTACGGTACACCTGATGACGGTTGGGTATTTCTCGGATTCTCCTACAATAAAGGAGTCATAGACATAGCACCGGCTTCTCTGATCAAGATCAAAGCAAAGATGCGTCGTAAGACAAGAGCTCTTAAGAGATGGCAGGAACGTGGCGGCGAGGCTCCGGAGAGAGCAGCGGCGGCATTTATCAGGATCTTCGACAGGAAGCTTTTCGAGCAGGAGAGCGATAACGATCTGCCTTCTGACAATGACCTGACCTGGAGTAAATGGTACTTCCCGGTCATCAATACGGTTGCAGGGCTTCGTCAGATAGATCATTATGCACAGGAATGCGTAAGATATCTGCTGACTTCAACAAGGAGCAAAGCGAGATATCGCGTCAAATACAAAGACATCAAAGACTATGGTCTTCGAAGTCTCGTGAATGAATACTATAAAACTGCGGATCAGGCCTGATCGATAGCCAGAGCGAACTGATCGGCACACGAAGTTCCGCGGCCTGCACAGTCGTTACCGCGGAGAAGATCCGCCATAGCCGTAGCGTCCTGCCCTTCGACAAGTCTTCCGATTGCCTTAAGATTGCCGTTACAGCCTCCGATAAAGGTCAGATTATGGATCTTATTGTCATCATCGATGTCAAAGTCTATCTTTCTCGAGCATACTCCCTGAGGTGTGAAAGAAACGTGCTTCATATTATAGTCCCCTTTTTGATAGTTCATTTATGATAACACAATTATAGTCATTATGAAGCGTTGACTTCCGCATCATTCTAACAATTCCCGGTCAATACATAAGCGATCCTTTCCCGTGCGACATCTGCCAGATGATAGATCACATCCACATCCGTCGCGGCTCTGCCGGACATCTTGTACCTCGGGAAAAACCTTGATATGTGAAGCGGGATCTTATCTCCGATCTTCTCTCCGTTTTTACAGGTAAGCCCGCAGATCCATTCTGTCAGTTCTCTCATCTCTTCTTCGCTGTCGTTCATTCCTGGAACGATCAACATAGTCAGTTCCACATAACAAGCTTTGACACTTCTTGCAATAAAGTGCTTTACACTCTCAAGATCACCTCCGAGAGTATCTCTGTAAGTCTTGTCTGACATGGATTTGATATCGATATTCATCGCATCCGTATAAGGCAGGATCTCTTCCAGAACAGGAAGCTCCGCCGTTCCGTTCGTCACCAGAACATTCTTCATTCCCATACTCTTTACGAGCTTAGCAGTATCCCGAACGAACTCGAATCCGATAAGAGGTTCATTATATGTGTATGCTATACCGATATTCCCGCGATCCTTATACTTAAGGGCGATCTGCGCGAGCTGCTCCGGCAGTATCTCTTCGCCCGACTCCCGTCCGTCAGAACGGGATATGTCATAGTTCTGACAGAAAGGGCAAAACAGATTACATCCGTAGGATCCTACGGAGAGGATCTTCGAACCCGGAAAGAATCTTGCAAGAGGCTTCTTCTCTATCGGATCCAAAGCTATCGATGTAATGCGTCCATAGTTGCCGGCCTTAATGATCCCGCCCGAACACACTCTGGCACCGCATGCACCGGTCTGTCCTTCATTCAACTTACAATGTCTGAAACAGACTTCACATACAGCCATCTTACCTGTACCTGATCACTTCGAATCGCTGAAGGCGGTAGTCTTCGTAAGGTGATATTCCGCCTTTGCTCATGGCAATGGCGATCTGCTCGGCAACATCATCGATCCCTTCGAGATCCGGCAGCAGGAGTCCGCGTCTCATTCCGCATGACACTATAACTCCATACCGTTTTACATCGAGCTCATCAGGTCCGTCGATATATTCAGGAGCTCCGAGGATATCGACACTTATCTCGAGCCCGGACAGTTCATCTTCCCTGACCGGATCAAATCTCGGATCCCGTGACACTGCGCTTATCGCATTGCTGATTATCTCTTCTGCTATCGAATCCCGGACCGGACCGATCGTACCGATACAACCTCTGAGCATTCCGTTCTTGTGGACTGATACAAAGGCCCCTGCTCTGTCAGTTAACGCTTCCGGCGGAAGATCTCTCCGGATCTCGTCCGGAATGGCAGGTCTCCTGCCTGTCCTGACATAACTCTCGATAGTAGATCTCGCGAGCCTGACATATGCCGAAGAGGGTGACTGTCTCGTTTTCTCTTTTATATCGAAAACAGCTATTCCGTACCCCACTCCCGTCACATCCTGATGCGACAGGACTTCAGCCTT